>CAZNVA010000024.1:0-13211 GCA_964576335.1 uncultured Thermotogae bacterium
AAATCCCCCGGGAGAGGTCGTCGTGGCTCGTCGGAACTTTGCTCGCAGCTACTATTTCTCCCCGGTTCCTATCGAGCAAAACGGAGTCCGTAAAAGTATCACCCGTATCTACGCCAAGGGCGTAACCCAAAATTCCCTCCTTTCCTGATATTGTGTCCGCAATCAGTAACAATATTAGATCATGAAATATTTCAGGATAAATTTTGACGTTGTTCTCTCGACCTTGCAAGTTCAACATTAATTTTTCGTCAATTATAATTTTTTGCCGACGCGGTTCTAGCACTAACTCTCCAATTTGGCCCAAGGCTGGGGTTCGTTTTTGAAAATTGGGTATTTTGTGTTTAAATTAACAATAGCAGGTAACGAGACTACACCTGATCAAGAAATCATGATTTTAACGGTGCGGTCTCGAGCTGGTGAGGTCTTTAAAGCTGAAAAGGATTGGTATTTGCCGATCGGTTCTTTCCTAATTCTACTTAGAAATTAGTTGACCAAGAAAAACCCGTTCGGTAACATCGATTAAATCATCAGTCATGGTAAAGTAAAAAAATCTGGAGGAAAAATGAAACTGGGAGAAATGAACTGGAAGGATTTTAAGGACAGGAAGCCAAAAACGGCTGTTATTCCAACCGGTAGTACGGAACAGCACGGCCCACATGGACCCCTGCAAACGGATACCTTGATTGCCGAAGCGATGGCCGAAAAGGCGACCGAGGAGACGGATACTCTGCTCTTGCCGTCGATAAACGTCGGCGTCTCTAGAGAACACTCAAGTTTCCCGGGTACCCTTTCTCTATCCCCGGATACCTTTCGGGGCCAGCTCACCGATACCATCCTCTCGGCTCACGACAGCGGAGTAGAGACGTTTGTCGTGGTTAACGGGCACGGGGGTAACGTCAGGTACATCAGAGAGGTCTGTGAAAACCTCTACCACGATGAAGGCTTACTCGCGCTCGAGTGGACCTGGTTTGACGCAATAAACGCCAGCGGCATGGGGCATGCCGGCGAGCTGGAGACCTCACTTCTGCTTTACTTAGAAGAAGATTTACTGAGCGAGCCCGGGGAACCAGGAGATGCTTCATGGGGTAAAAAAATGCACGGTGCCACCTTCGATTACGATACTGACTTCTTTACCAGGGATGGCGTGGTAGGGGACCCAAATAAAGCGTCAGCTGAAAAAGGAGAGAAAATTTTTGAACAATCCACGGGAAAGCTTTCCGATTTGTTGAAGGCACTTAACAGCGGTAAAAACGATTTTACGGAGGCATTTTTTGCGGAGTAAACAAATTACCAGGAGGAGATTATGACCGAAGCACAACAGGTAAAAGAAGACGAAGCAATGCTAAACAAGTTCAAGTTTATAGACGAGATCATCGAAGAACACGGGAAGGACCCGGAATCCCTCATCCCGGTATTAATCGACATTCAGGAGGAGTCCGGTTACATTTCCCCCGAGGTTCAGAAAAAGACGGCTGAAAAGTTAGAGGTTCCGACAAGCAGAGTCAATAGTGTAGTTTCCTTTTATTCCTATTTTTCCGCACAGCCAAAGGGTGATCATACTCTGGGACTCTGTATGGGGACAGCCTGTTATGCAAAAGGAGCTGAAGACGTGCTGGAAGAACTGAAAGACGAACTAAATATAGAGGAAGGTGGAACCAGCGAGGACGGAACGTTCTCCTTGAGCGTCAGGCGCTGCCTTGGTGCATGTGCGATGGCTCCAGTAATGATGGTGGACGACAAAGTATACGGTAACCTTACTCCGGACAGCGTTACGGACGTTCTGGACGAATACAGGGAATAAAGAGGAGGTCACTGATGCCAGTGGATAACAAAGATAAAAAATTAGAAGCGGATGGTTCAGAAGACGATAAAGTAAAAATAATGGTTTGCGCCGGGACGGGCTGCAAATCGTCCGGCTCAATGGATATATACGAAGGGTTAAAGGAAGAAATAGCCAAACTGGACGAGGATATCAAAATCGGTCTCTTGAGTGACAACGGGCACGAGGACCTGAACGAAGTAGACGTAGAAATAAGCGGCTGTCACGGCTTTTGCGACGAGGGGCCGCTCGTCCGGATTGACCCCATGGGTATCCTCTACACAAACGTCGGCGAAGAAGACGTGGAAATGATCGTCGAAGACACGGTTCAGAAAGGTAAACTTGCCGAGGGACTTTGTTATAAAACCGCCGACGGAGAAATGTACCCGAAAGAAGAAGAAATCCCATTCTACAAAGGACAAAAGAGGATGGTCCTTGGCAATTGCGGGAAAATTGACCCGGAAAGCCTCGAAAGTTACGAGGCAACAGGAGGTTATCAGGCTCTGGAAAAGGCGCTTCTGGACATGGAACCAAAGGAAGTCTGGCAGGAGGTCCTGGACGCCAAACTCAGGGGACGAGGTGGAGCAGGTTTCCCCACCGGAAAAAAATGGCAATTTTCCTACGAGGAAGAGGCCGAGCAAAAGTACGTAATCGCCAACTGTGATGAAGGTGACCCCGGTGCCTTTATGGACAGGAGCTTGACGGAGGGAGACCCGCATCGGGTAATTGAAGGAATTACCACTGCAGGTTACGCCACAGGAGCGAACCAGGGCTATATTTACGTCAGGGCTGAATACCCCTTGGCCGTCAAGAGAATAAATAAAGCAATTGACGATGCATACGAAAAAGGATACCTGGGAGAAAACATATTCGGCAGTGGATTTAACTTCGACCTCGGGGTAAAGCGAGGGGCTGGAGCATTTGTCTGCGGCGAAGAAACCGCTCTTATATCCTCGATTGAGGGCGAAGCAGGTCGACCACATCCGAGACCACCCTACCCAGCTCACTCGGGACTACACGACAAACCAACCACCATCAATAACGTGGAAACGCTCGGTAACGTACCTATGATAATCAAGAACGGTTCCGACTGGTATAAAAACATTGGAAGCAAAAATAGTCCCGGAACGAAGACGTTTGCAATCACGGGTGACGTCGCAAACACCGGATTAATCGAGGTGCCGATGGGGATAACTCTTCGGGAAATAATTTACGACGTTGCGGGGGGCATGGATAGCGAAAAGGAATTTAAAGCCGTTCAAATCGGCGGTCCTTCCGGTGGTTGCTTGCCCGATAAACACCTCGATATCCCGCTTGACTTCGATTCTCTTCAGGAAGTAGGGGCAATGGTCGGCTCCGGTGGTCTGGTAGTAATGGACGAGGATAGTTGTATGGTCGACGTGGCAAAATTCTTCCTTAACTTCATTCAGGACGAATCCTGTGGCAAATGCACGCCCTGCAGGGATGGAACGAAGAGAATGCTCGAGCTTCTGGAGAAACTAACCGAGGGAGAGGGGGAAGACGGTGATATAGAGAAACTGGAAGAACTCTCGGAATACATAAAAGAGGCCTCGATCTGTGGCCTGGGACAGACGGCACCTAACCCAGTTCTATCCACGCTTGATTACTTCAGAGACGAGTACGAGGCCCATCTCGAAGGCGAATGTCCTGCCGGCGTTTGCTTTGATTAACTCTTCAAGTAGTTTAAAACAGGAGGAACAATGCCAAAAAATACCAAGACGAAAACAATTGAGTTAGAAATAAACGGCCAGCCCGCCCAGGGAAAAGAGGGCGATACTATTCTGGAAGTAGCGAACAAGAACGGGATAGATATCCCGACGCTCTGTAACATGGATGAGATAGAACCCTCGGGGGCCTGCAGGATGTGTCTTGCAGAACTGGAATCCGGGGAGCTGGTCACTTCTTGCACTCACCCTGCCAGGGACGGAATGAAAGTAGAAACGGAAAACGAACGAATACACAACCTCCGGAAACTCAACCTGGAATTACAGCTAACAAATACGGAAGTTGACATGGATTGTGAAGGGGACGAAACCCGCTGCGAGCTGGCAAACCTTGTCCGGGAATACGATCTGGAGCCGGAAAGGTTCGAAGGGGAGAAGCGGAGCCATGAGAAAATTGACGATAACCCTTTCTTCGAACTGGATCACGACAAGTGTATCCTATGCGGCCGTTGTGTTCGTGTCTGCGATGAAATTCGGGAAAGGTCGGCAATTGATCTAATCGGAAGGGGCTTCGATACAAAAGTTGCCCCACCTCTGGACGAATCCCTAACTGAAGGCACCTGCCAGTTCTGCGGTCAGTGCGTCGACGCCTGTCCTTCGGGGGCCCTGACTTCCAAAATGAGAATTGATCAGGGTAACCCGAACGAGGTCGAATCGACCTCTACGGTGTGTACTTACTGTGGCGTCGGCTGTCGCATGGACGTAAAAACCAGGGACGGGGAAGTCGTAGACGTGGCACCGGACCCGGAGGCTCCGGCAAATGACATTCGTCTCTGCAGCAAAGGCAGGTTTGGCTTTGATTTCGTCAACCGTGACGACAGGCTGACCCAACCGCTGATCAAGGAAGACGGCGAGTTCAGAGAAGCTTCCTGGGAAGAGGCGCTGGATCTTGTAAGCGAAAAGCTCGGGAATATCAAGGAAGAAAGCGGAAGCGACGCCATCGCCGGATTATCTTCCGCCACCTGCACGAACGAGGAGAACTACCTCTTCCAGAAGTTCATGCGGGCTACTATCGGAACTAACAGCGTTGACCATTGCGCCCGCCTCTGTCACTCCTCCACCGTCGCCGGACTGGTTCGCGCCTTTGGCAGCGGTGCCATGACCAATTCAATCGGTGAAATCAGGCACGCGGATACGATCCTGGTTACTGGATCGAATACCACCGAGTCTCACCCGGTAATTGGCTTAGAAGTCAAGAAGGCCGTCAAGAACGGAGCAAACTTGATAGTTGCCGACCCCAGGGAGATCGAACTCGTTCAGGAAGGGGATGCGGACATTCACCTAAGACAGAACTCCGGTACTGACGTGGCCTGGCTCATGGGCATGATAAACATAATCCTGGAAGAGGACCTCTGGGACGAAAAATTCGTCGAGGAGCGAACGGAAAACTTCGAGGCTATGAAAGAAGCAGCCGCAGAATTCCCGCCGGAAAAAGTGGAAGAAATCACCGGTATCCCCGAAGAAAAGTTGAGGGAAGCAGCTCACATGTACGGGGAAGCTGAGAAAGCGACCATCCTGTTTGCAATGGGAATTACCCAGCACAGCCACGGTACGGACAACGTGCTATCGGTCGCCAACCTGGCCATGGTCACGGGTAACGTCGGAAAAGAATCTACCGGCGTAAACCCGCTCAGGGGACAGAACAACGTCCAGGGTGCCTGCGACCTCGGAGCTTTGCCGAACGTTTATCCAGGCTACCAGAACGTCGACGTCGCGGAAAACCAGGAAAAGTTCGAGGAAGCCTGGGGTGTTGATCAGTCACCCGAACCTGGCTTGACCGTGGTCGAGATGATGAATGCCGCCGGAGAAGGTGACGTACGCGGCATGTATATTATGGGGGAAAACCCGATGGTCAGCGATCCCGACATCGGCCACGTCGAGGAAGCCCTGGAAGAACTCGACTTCCTTGCCGTCCAGGACATTTTCCTGACGGAAACGGCTGAATACGCCGACGTCGTTCTCCCCGCCGCCAGTTTCCTGGAATCGGAAGGCACTTTCACGAACTCCGAGAGAAGAATACAGAAGCTTAACCAGGCGATCGAGCCAAAGGGCAATACCCGAACGGACTGGGAAATCATCTCCGAACTGAGCACCAGGATGGGTTACCCGATGAATTACGACTCGGCAATGGAGATAACCGACGAGATAACGGAGGTCACACCGATCTACGGTGGAATTACCTCCGAGAGGGTCAAGGATAAGGAAGGGCTACAGTGGCCGTGCCGCGACGAGGACGATCCGGGAACCAAGTTCCTCCACGAAGGGGAGTTCAGCCGGGGCAAGGGTAAGTTCCACGCGATCAGTTACCGGGAACCGGCCGAGACCCCGGACGAGGACTATCCGATGATCCTGACCACCGGGCGGATGTACTATCACTTCCACACGCGCTCGATGACGGGCCGCTCCAGAGGTCTGGACGAACTGGTACCGGAAGCCTATGTGGAAGTCAACCCGGCCGACGCGGACTCTCTCGCAGTCGAGGAAGGGGACGAAGTGAAGGTAAGTTCCCGGAGAGGCGAGATAGAGATAAAGACCAAGATTACGGACAGAGTACCGGAAGGAACCGTCTTTATCCCGTTCCATTTCGCGGAAGCAGCGGCAAACCGGCTGACCAACTCGGTGCTGGATCCGATCGCCAAGATCCCGGAACTCAAGGTAGCCGCAGTGGACGTGGAAAAGGTAGAGTAAACTTCAGCAGGTTCAAAAATTGAAAAGCCCTCCCCGCTCCTGGGGAGGGCGATCTTTTTTCGGATAATCCATTCGGAACTCAATCGGCGTTGATCTTTTCCAGGTCCTTTCTTGTATTGACGTTGTAGAAACAGCCCCGGGATATATTCTTTTCTTTTTGGAGGCGCTCAATCGAGACCTTCCTGACTCCCTCCAGCGAATCGAGGAAATCCGTAATCTTTCGCGTTCCCGCGTTGAGAAGTTCTTCCAGAGTAGGCAAAACGTCGCGATGGTAAAGCGCCGTGAGCGGCTCAAGGTACCCGCTTGCCCATTTCGGAATTACTGCCACAGTTCCATCTCCCGCCTCAGCGTAAAGTGCTTCCACGAGATCGGGATCCAGCAAGGGTAAATCACAGGCGGAGACGAATAACCACTCGTGGCTGGAATGGGTCAGGGCGGAATAAATTCCTCCGAGCGGACCTCCCTCGATCAAATCGGGATTAGCTGGAAGATCGTACTCGTCGCCGGGTGCAGTCTGCAAAAAGATATCGTCACTTTTCGGCTGAAGCTTGTTCCAGGTGCGAACGTAGAGTGGCACTCCGTCGAATTTCGCCCTGGTTTTGTCGGAGCCAAACCTGCTGGAATCCCCGCCGCAGAGAACCGCTATCGAAACTTTTCTCATCGCCCGTTTCAGGAGGTAAATACGACCTCGCCGGCTCCCTCCCTTGGATGCAAGCCAGGAACGTCTTCCAGAAGTTCCTGAAATCTTTCCCCGGCAAGCGCCTCGCGAAATTCCTCCCCAAATTCCGTTTCCAGTGCCTCCTTACGACAAAGGAAATCGAATTCTTCTCGCTGCAATTCCAGGAAGTCGAGGCCCTTGGACTCAGCTACAGTTTTGATGCCGAGGCCCGCACCGGCTTTACCGTCCCTGACCGCAGCTGCGACCGCATTATGTGTCGATAATTCGACCTCGTAACCGGGGATATCCCGCTTCAATTCCGACAATTCCCTGTTCAGTTCTCCCGCGGCCCGGCCGAGCAGGTGATCGAACAGGATCCTGGTACCGGATCCCGCAGTCCTGTTTACTATCCTGACCCGCTTTTCCACCAGGTCTTTCAGGGATTCTACCCCTTGAGGGTTATCCGGTGGTAGCACCAACCCCTGCACTCGTTCGTAACCACGAAGCAGGCTGACTCCTGCAAAGCCACGATCCTCGAGAACGGGGACGTTGTAACCGTCCTCGCTCCAGACGTGGATACCGGCCACGTCAGCCAGCTGGTTGGATATCGCCTCCAGACCACCCATAGAACCACGGCTGAGCGACCTGGTTTTGAAAGGTAAAAGTTCGAGCAGACGGTTCAATCCGACACAATTGCTACCAATGAATAGCAGCTTCGGCAAGTCCGGCTCTTCCGTTAGCAGGGTTACTTCTGCCTGCTCCCCTTTTTCCAGGTAATTAGTTCCCTCGGGAATGGTTAGGTAACCGTCCGCCTGGGAGAGCAACGTGACCGCACCGCTTACCTTGTTGATCGGGTAAGCCCGCCTTCCGCCTGCCCGCTCAACTATCCCGACGAACTTCTGTTCCATCCGACCCCCCTCCGAAGTGGTTCTCTCGGTCAATTCGGCCGGTAGAGCCGGATTTTCCGTCTCCCGTTTCCCGGCAAGCCGTCTTATCAGCGGCGATACGAAGTTCATAAAAATCACGTAAGCAGAAGAAGGATTTCCCGGAAGTCCGAAAAACGGGGTTCCATTCAGATCGGCCAGTACCGTCGGCTTGCCCGGTTTTAGCTTGACGCCGTGGGCCAGGACCTCACCCCTGTCCTCGAGCACGTCGTAAACCATGTCGTGCGGTCCTGCGCTCGTGCTCCCGGTGGAGAGCAGCAGGTCGTACTGTTCTTTACCCCGCACGATCAGCTCTTCCATCTCTTCGGCGTCGTCGTTTACTATGCCCATTGCGTGCGGTTCTCCTCCGGCTTCCCTGACCCCGGCAGTTAACAGGGAAGAATTGACGTCGTATATCATCGATTCCGGTAATTCTCCCCCGGGCGGAACCAGCTCCGGGCCGGTGGAGATTATACCGACCTCGGGTTCACCGTAAACTTCTACGGATTCGAGACCGGAGGCTGCCAGCTTGGCCACGTCCATCGGGGAAAGTTCGTTACCTTCCCGGACGATCAAATCACCAGTGGCGATATCGGTACCCGCTGAAAGCACGTTTTCTCCGGGTACGACGGGTGACCTCACCAGTAAATCGCCTTCCGATTTATCCGTATCTTCCACCATTACCACTGCGTTTGCCCCGGCCGGTATCCCGGCTCCCGTGGGTATTTCCAGCGCTTCTCCCGGCCCCAGCGTTGCCGAATCAGGTTGACCGATTTTTACCTCGCCTTTGATCTCCAGCCGCTCCGGGTTTTCCTCATCCACCCCATACGTATCGGAAGCGACAACGGCGTAACCATCCATGAGCGATCTGCTGAAAGGCGGCACGTCGGACCGCGCGTAAACGTTCTCGGCAGTTACCTCCCCCAGGGCCCGATCCAGTGAGACGGTTTCTTTTTTGCCGGGAAGTGTAAACCCTTCTATTAGCTCCCTGAACTCCCGGACTCCGATAAGATCTCTAAATTCTTTCCTCATTGTTACCTCCAATCGTGCAACTCAACTTCTTCCCCCGCAGCTATTCCCTCGGAATCCTCCGGGACCAGAACGAAACCATCACTGCGGGTAACGCTCGATAGGACCCCGGAACCGGATACTCGAACGGGAGTGGCTTCACCGTCCTCGACCTCCACGCGGACCAGGCTCAACTTGCCGAGTTTCGAGTGTATCTTTCGGGCAAGCTTCACCCTAACGGTACTATCTTCCGTATTTCGCCGGTTCAAGTGGGCCAAAAGCGGCCGCAAGAAGAAATAAGCATCCGCCAGGGTCGCCACCGGGTAACCCGGCAAAGCAATAACCGGAGTACCTTCAACCAGCGCCAGTGCAACTGGCTTTCCGGGCTGGATCGCCACCCCATGTACCAGGACCTCACCGCGGTCCTCGAGCACCTCAACTATCCGATCACGGCGACCGACGGAACTTCCGCCAGTAAACACTACGACGTCTTTACCGTTTAGCCCCCAGTCCAGTCCCCGTAACAGCTCCCGGGGCTCGTCGCTCAGTACCTCCTTCTCCTCCGGAACGCCTCCCCAGGTGCGCACGGCTTCAGCCACCATTATTCCGTTTGACTGGACTGTCTGTCCCGGGCCAGGTTCCTGACCGGGCGGTACCAGTTCTTCCCCGGTCGGCAGGACGCCAACGCGGGGCTTGCCCAGGACCTGAATCGTTTCCACACCGAGAGAGCGCAGGAGGCCGAGATGGGCCGGCCGGATTTCTTCACCCGCTTCTATCAGTAGATCCCCCTTCTCTACGTCCTCTCCCACCGGACTTACGTTATCCCCGGGAGCCAGAGAAGAATAAACCGCCAGCTTCTCTCCTTCCCCCCTGGTATCTTCGATCTTCAGTACGGCATTCGCCTCGTCCGGAACGAAACCCCCGGTATGGACGGGAATAGCCGTACCCTGTCCAACGCCGTCGGCTAGATCTAGCCTGTTCGGAGAGGACTCAGTTGCTCCAAAGGTATCCGATGCCCTGACGGCAAAACCATCCATCGCCGCCCTGCGGTAGTGCGGAGCCGGCCTCGGTGCAGTTACCGCTCCGGCAGCCGTCCTGCCGCCCGATTCGGCCAGCGGCACTTCTTCCACCCTATCTAACGGATCTACTCTTGATAGAAGGGATTCTATGGCAACATCGACACGAGTAAGCTCCTTGAACCCTTTTTTCTTCATGGTCAACCACCTATTTCAGACATCTCACCGGAGGTAGCCTTCTCCTCCTCCCAGCGGTGCCCATGCGGTTTCTCGGCGATCACCCTCTTTAACTGATCCTGGAGCGCTTCCACCGTGGTACTCTCTTCAATATCAAGCTCGTACTGCTCGTCCCGGGCGAGACAGGGACGGACGTTACCCCGGGAAGTTATCCTGATCCTGTTACAGCCATCACAAAAGTTATGACTGATCGGGAAGATGAAACCAATCCTGCCTGACTTGTTACCCTTTTCCACACTGTAGTACTCCGCCGGACCGTTACCCCTGGGGCCGGAGACCTTTTCCAGCTCCCACTCCTTTTCCACTTCTCCCCTGACTTCGTCAAGCGGGGTCGGATCCACTGCCAGATCGGCGGCTTCTCCCATCGGCATCAGTTCGATGAACCGCAGTACCACGCCCTGCCTCACGGCGTACTCGACCAGCGCATTTACCTCTGAATCGTTTACCCCTCTGATGATCACGGAATTTAACTTCACCGGCTGAAGGTCCGCAGCCCCCGCCGCCTCTATCCCGGAGAGGACGGAATCGAGGTTACCTCCACGAGTAATCTTTTCGAAAAGCTCCGGGTCCACGGAATCCAGACTTATATTGACACGATCGAGACCGGACTCAGCCAGATCGTCAGCAAACTCAGCCAGTCGGGACCCATTCGTCGTCATTGAAAGGTCATCTATGCCCTCTACTTCGGAAATCATTTTAACAAGATCCGGAAGCCCCTTCCGGGTCAGCGGTTCGCCGCCGGTCAACCTGACTTTATCTATTCCCAGATTTGCCGCGGCCTTTATCAGCTTCATTATTTCTTCGTAGGACAGAATGTCGTCGTGGGCCACCTTTTCTATTCCTTCCTCGGGCATACAGTACTGGCAGCGGAAATTACACCTGTCCGTAACCGAAAGGCGCAGGTAGTTTATCTCCCTGCCGAAGCTATCCTGCATCCTCTACCTCCTTGTCAATTTCGTAAAGGGCGTGGCCGATAACGGGTAAAATAAGCTGCTCCATGGCCAGTTCGACGGCGGCCGGAGAGCCGGGCAGGGCAAAAACCAGCGTGTCATCCACCAGAGCAGCCCGGGCACGCGACAGAATCGCTCGGGGGCCGATATCCTCAAAACTCAAATCGCGAAACTTCTCCCCAAAACCGGGAAGCTCCTTATCCTGGAGGCGGGCGAGCACGTCGACAGTTTGGTCCCTCAGGGAAAGGCCGGTACCCCCGGTTAGAATGACCACCCTTGAACGACCCGACACACCCTCGCGTATTTCAACTTCAACTTCACCCGGTTCATCGGGAACGACGGCTCGACTTACGACCGAATGGTCGTCTGCAGCGAGCAATTTTTCAATAATGTCGCCGCTTCTGTCCGACTCCTCCGTGCGACTGCTGCTCACAGTAACTACTTTACATCTTATTTCGGATTTTACTTTCTCTTCATGCCCCAACTCAATCAGCCCCGTCCACCGGTTCAATCGGGTCACCAGGCGTCAATCGTCCCCCCTGCAGGACTCGGAAAAATAGCCCTTTCTCCGGCATTATGCATTCCCCCGTCTTTTCCTTGACGACACAGTCCTCGTGGCAGGTCTTTCCGATTTGAGATACTTCCAGGAGTACTGCGTCCCCGACGCGCAACTTATCCCCGACGGCAAAGGCGTCCATATCCAGACCGCTGGAAGTCAGGTTTTCGGCAAAGTCACCAGGGTTTAACTCAACTCCTGTTCTCTCCTCCATTGCCCGTATTTCCGAGTCGTCGAGCAGGCTAACCTGCTTTACCGACGAACCAGCGTGTACGTCCCCGGCAATTCCGTGATCCTCTTTCAATTCCGCCTCATCCACCGGACGCTTGATCTCACCTTTAACCTGACTCGTATTTATCGAAACCAGAACCCCGGCCTCTTTCTCATCTCTTCCAGTGTCCACCGCGACCTCCCGATTTCTCCATTAATTTGACTTCCCTGATAACCATGCCCCTCTCCTCGTTCTTCACCATATCGTATATCGTTAGCAAAGCCACTGAACAGCCCGTCAGGGCCTCCATTTCCACTCCGGTTTTACCGCGATAATTTACGCTGACCTCGACCGAAAGACCGTAATCACCGGACTCTATATCTACCTCTACGTTGTTGATTGGTAGCGGGTGACACAGAGGTAAGAGATCCGAGGTCCGTTTGGCCGCCATAATTCCGGCGGTCCGAGCGACGGATAGAACGTTACCTTTCACCAGCTCACCGTTCAGAACCTTTTCCCTGGTCTCCTCCTCCATCTCGATCGACCCGACGGCGACCGCTTCCCGATTCGTGTCAGCCTTGTCACCTACATCAATCATCCTAACGTCTTCTTGGCTCATTTCTTCTCCTATTCTATAAAAGCATGGATAATTTTGCCCAGTACAAGTTATTCATCAACCCAATCAGCTTAACCAGAAGTTATCTATTTACGAAGAAATTTTGGTAACCGTTCAGGAAAATCCCATCCGAGGCCGAGCGGGCACGGTTCCACCCTTTCTTGGGTCTTGTCCTCAATCTCCGGGGTTCCCGAACCGAGAAAATTCCAGCGACGCGGCGCATATGTTTGACCGATCCAGAAATTCCCTGAGTCTAACTCAGGTAATTTCTGGAGAGGGATATTACCATAAACGAATGGGTGTATATGTTTATGCATAATAACCCCTGTACTAAGAACCCCTATCATGAAGAGAGGGGTTTGAGCACGCGAGTCGGAAATTTCTCGGTTCGGTGCCTCTGCGTCTGAAGGCCGAGATCCGACGTTCAGCTTCCTGAATGAGCGTTTTCCACGCTGGGGAAATCGCCTTCGATTTTATCGAACGGTTACCAAAAATAATACATCACCAGCCAATAATACTCTATTTTTATTAAAACTCAGTAAAGCTCCTCTCAATCTTCAGATAATTATCGGCAGCATCGCTAGCGATATCAATTAGAACTGGCACCCCCGAGAACCGGAGGTGCCAGGTAACAGTAAATAAGATATCTGGACCGTTTAACTTCAGCTATCTTCCGGGGGTTCGATCCCGGCTTTCTCCGACGCGTGATCTCGGCCGAGCCAGTAATTGAGCCAGGAAGAGGTATGACGTAGCTCCCAGTAATTCGGCGGTACCTGTTCCTTGA
>CAZNVA010000025.1:0-11821 GCA_964576335.1 uncultured Thermotogae bacterium
TCGTAGCCAAAGCTTGGTTTTCATCCTGCGATCGAGACATCAACTATCTCCTCCGAAATATTTTTATTCAAGAATTGCACCCTTATCCGCCCCGGAAACCAGCTTCGCGTACCGGGCCAGAAACTTTCTACCGTAAGAATTTCTTTCTCTCTCATTGTCGGTTTTTCCGGAAGCTCTCTCGTTCAGTTCTTCCTCGGAAACCTGCAAATCCAGCACGCCGTTCGGTATATCGATCTCAATTTTATCTCCGTCCTCGACCAGGCCGATCGGACCGCCAGCCGCGGCTTCGGGCGCGACGTGGCCAATTGCAGCCCCACGAGTTGCCCCGCTGAACCTGCCGTCCGTGATCAGAGCAACTTCACCCGCCAGTTCGCCGCCGCTGATCCTGCTGGTCGGAGTAAGCATTTCTCTCATTCCCGGGCCACCTTTTGGTCCCTCTTGCCGGATCACGATGACGTCACCCGGATCGATTTCTCCGGAATCTATGGCATCAACCGAGGCCTCTTCCGATTCAAAAACCCGGGCAGGGCCCAGGTGGCGTAACATTCCTTCGTCAACTGCCGTTCTCTTTACGATTCCACCATCCGGGGCCAGACTACCCTGCAAAACGGCTATCGCTCCTTCGTCGTGAGCGGGGTCAGCAGGGTCCTTGATTACGTCTTCGTCGACTGCTCCGGATTCCTCCGCCAGCCTCTCGCTCAGGGTCCTGCTTTCCACGACGGAAACGGACCCGTCCAGCGCTTCCACCATTTTATTCATCACGGCGGGCACACCTCCGGCCCGGTGCAGGTCGCCGACGTCGTGCGGCCCGGCCGGACTCATTGCGGCCAGGTGTGGCGTGTTATTCCCGATTCTACTGACGTCCTCCAGGTCGACGGACACGCCAGCTTCCTGCGCAAAAGCGAGCATGTGAAGCACCATGTTCGTCGACCCGCCGAGCGCCATCCCGAGCTTCAACCCGTTGAAGAAGTTTTCCGGCCGGACGAGTTCGGACATGGTTCGCTCTTCCATCACGTTTTTCACCACCTGTTCCCCGCTCTCCCTTGCGATGTTCCTCCTTTCCGTGGAGCGAGAGGGGGCAGTTGCTGCAAACGGCAGGCTCAACCCCATGGCTTCCGTAATTGACCCCATGGTATTTGCCGTAAACATCCCGGCACAGGAACCGGCACCGGGACAGGCATTCCTCTCCAGTTCGAGCAATTCGTCTTCCTCCATCTCTCCTTCCTTCACTTTGGGCACGGCTTCGAAGACGCTGGATAAGTCGACGCTATCGCCGTGGAAACAGCCCGATTCCATTGGGCCACCCGTAACGACGACCGTCGGTAGCTTCAACCGGGCGCCGCCGAGCAACATACCGGGCAGTATTTTGTCACAGGACGCCATCAGAACCAGCCCGTCGAACTGATGGGCAAAACCTTCCAGTTCGACGGAATCCGCAATTATCTCCCGAGAAGGGAGCGAAGCAAACATGCCTTCGTGCCCCATGGCGATTCCGTCATCAACCGCGATCGTATTGAACTCAACCGGAGTACCTCCGCCCTGCCGAACACCTTCCTTGACGGATTCGGCCAGTTCGTCCAGGTGAACGTGACCCGGAACGAACTCGTTGTAGGAATTTGCGATCCCGATTATCGGTTTCTCGATATCACCGTCGGAGAGGCCGGCTGCCCGCATCAACGATCTGTGCGGGGCGCGGTCCACTCCTTTTTTTACTTTGTCACTTCTCACTTCATTTCTCCTGCCTTAACACCGCTGTTTGTCAATCCTGTCTCCGTATCCAGCTTGACGAACCTGGAATAGTTGCAACCATTCTCTTCACATACCTGTCTTTCCAGCGCCGGTGCCGGGTACCTTGTGGCAACCTGGTGGGCCGACGCTACCATTCTGCCGCCGCACTTCGGGCAGGTCGCCCCGTTATTCGCGACCTGATTGGTCGTTTTCTCTTCCACAAACGTAGTGTTTTCTCCTGTTCGGTTTTTCACGGTAATCGCCTCCAGTTGGGATTAAGCAATTAGTTTAAAGAACAAAACTTAAAAACGTTTTAGATTTAAGAATTTAGTTATGAAATGTCCTGCTACAGAAGTGAATGCCCCTAAAGGGGCAGAATAACGACGAGAAGGATAATCAGGGAAACTGGTAATAGGTCGGTAGAAATGGAAACAGGAGAGGTGCTGACTGCTTCGGTAACTGAACCTTTGCCGTACCGACCGGAAAAGTTAGTAGAAAAACCCTTCGACATCTCTTTCACCCTGATTTTAAAGGATTCTACTCCAGTCTAAGTTGAATGTCAAGGGGTAAAAGAGTTTTTCGAGAGAATATTAACCTATTTTGCCATATTTGTGGAAATATTCAATTCAGAAGCTCGACGACAAAACCACCTTTAAAACGGTTATTGGAATGTGGGTACTGGGTTAAAACCTTTCGCCGGGCGGGTAGGACCCGAGAACGTGAACTTCCGGCACCACTTCTCTCAGCTTCCTTAAAGCCGATCGCAGCGGCTCCTCCCGGCTGTGGCCCTCCATTTCCAGGTCAAAATGGTACTCCCAGTGACCGGTATCCGTTGGCCGGGACTGGATCATCGTCAGGTTAACTTCATTCTCCGCAAACGGTGCCAGGCAGTGGTACAGCGCCCCGGGCGCATCCCCCAACTCGAAGCTGATCGTCGTCTTGTAGGCCCGATCGCCCGGCCGTTTTTCGCGGGGCTCCGGAGAAATTATCAGGAACCGCGTCCGGTTTTTATCGCTAGACTGGATACCTTCAACCAGTATGTCGAGACCGTACTTGTCCCCGGCAAACCTGCTTGCCACTGCAGCTACTTCGGGCTCGCCCCTTTCCCTGACCATTTTTGCCGAACCGGCCGTGTCGTAAGTGGCGTGGGTTTCAACTCCCAGATCGGATAGGTAATCACGACACTGCTTTAGCGCCTGAGGGTGGGAGTAAACGGTTTCGACCCCGGATAGCTCGGCTCCGCGAACTCCCAGCAATGAGTGCCTGACGCGCAAATATACCTCCCCGGTGACGAATACGTCTCCCCTGGTAATTAACCTGTAGGAACTATCCACGTAACCCCCGAGGGAGTTTTCCACGGGAACTATTCCGCGATCGACGGAACCAGTTTCTACGGCGTTAACCACGCTCTCCAGCGAGTCCCGGGCAACCGCCGCGGGTTCCTTTTTGCGGTTTTCGTAGTACTTCCGCAGTGCCGCTTCGCTATAGGCGCCGGGTTCACCCTGAAAGGCGACGCTTAACTCTTTACCTGCTTCTTTCCGCATGTTATAGGTATTTATTCCTCAGTCAAAAAACGAACTACCTCGCCGGAGGGCGAGGTAGCCACTCATGATTGAAGTGATTAAATTAATTCGAGGTGAAAGCCCTAATTTTATTACGTATTCATCCAGCCCCAGACTTCACCTTCGCTTTCCGCCATCCAGCGCTCGTGGTCCGTCAGGTAATAAAATACGTTGGAAAGCGTCTCGTAGTGTTTGTCCTCTTCTTTGGTCAGGGCCTGGAAAAACTCCTTCTGTTCCTCGTCCTCGGTTTCTTCGGCCAGTTCCTTGTAGAGTTTGGCGAGCTTGGTTTCCAGCTCAATGGCGTGATCGTAGACGTCGGCTTTCTCTTCCTTCCAGCCTTCCTTCTCGCTTTCGGAAAACTCCTCAAAGATGTCCCTGGTTTCCTGCTCTATATTGAGGTCAACGAAGGTTACTTCGTCGACGGATTTCCCTTCCGCAATATTGTTGATGGCCTCTATATGCTCCAGTTCCCTCTCGGCAAGCTTTTCTAAGACTGATTGCACGAAAGGGTTGTCCGTCTCGTCCGCGTGGTCGACGTAGTAGTCGTGACCTTCCTGCTCGAGCTTAATCGCGAATTCCAGCGAGTCTTTACTAACTGTCATACTTACCTCCTCTAGGCGATCTTATAAATTATAAATAAACTTCACACCTGATTCATCAGTACGGATCATCCTGCTTTCCGTTCCTACCATACAAGAAAAGTATATTGGACAAAAAATGGTTCGCAAGGCAAACTGCTTACTAAACCAAATCGCCGTAACGTTTACCGGCGCAAATTCAACTCGAGCTGAAACGAACCCGCCTTGAAATCATCAACCGGATGGGTTAGCTTATGCTTAACATGTCAAATTTTGTCGCAGCGGATTCCACTCTTTCCGGCTCAGAAGCAATTCTCCATCATCGGGGATGTTCCGGACATCTCCATTTGCTTACCTAATTACTCCATAACTTCCGTTCTATCGACCCTAAAACTTAAATTTTAAGTTTCTAAGTTAGCTGTTAGCTTGTTTGTCGGATATTTGTTGGATAATTGCGAACTTATTACGAGCCGGAGGTAGCTATGAACATCAACCTGATAGATCAATCGAGAAAACTATCTTCCGTCGCGAGCAAATTGCGGCAGAACTTCGAACTCTGGAACTATCGCGAGGTACTTTTGCCCGCCATGGAGGAAGCCAGCCCCGAACTGGATAAGGGAACCAAGTTCGCCGATGGAGACGATTTTTACCTGATAAAACCCGATATCACTTCCCAGATCCTGACCAAACTGGAAGACGGGAAAGAGTACAAGCTCTTCTACCTGTCGGAGGTTCTGAACGGGGGTACCAGCGGCGACTGGCAGTTCGGAGTCGAGTACGTCGGCGGGAATAGCCGGTTTATGATCGTGGAAATCCTCAACGGGATCATCACCGCCCTCGAATCACTCGGGATTCGGGAATTCTTCGTCGACATCGGCAGCAGAAAAGTCTGGGAGAAAATCACGGAAGAAATTCCCAAAGTGAAAGAAAAAGTATTTAACGCGCTCCACCACAGGAGCTTTGACCTGATCGACGAGGTCGAACTGCGGGAAGAAAAGCGGGAAGAAATCTGGCAGCTGTTCAACTACAGGGGACGAAATCCCGAATACGAAAGGTTGAGCTCCATCCTCGAAACCGTCGACGACGAAAGGATCTTCGCGGACTTCGGGACTGTCCGGGGCCTGCCGTACTACGACGACCTGACCTTCGAAATCTATTCACCCGAAGTCGGTGCGCCGCTTGGCGGGGGAGGGGAATACAGTTTTGGCGAAGCTGACTCCTGCGGGTTCGCATTTCACCTGACAAACCTCCTGGAGATCTACGAGGGAAACGGCAAAGAAGCCCGGAGGAAGATTTCCGGTGAGTCGCAGGAAGATTTCCGGCGAGCCAGAAGGCTGGTAGAAAAAGGGATACCGGTGGAGGTGGGACGATGAAGATAGTTCTACCGCGGGGACGAATGCTGGACGATTCCGTAGAGCTGCTGCGCCAGGCCGTCCCGAATATCCGGATCGAAGACAACCGAAAGCTTGTCCACGAAACCGGGGAACACGACCTCCTGCTGGCCAAGCCGGCTGACGTCCCGGTCTACGTAGAAGAAGGGGCCGACATGGGAGTTACCGGGCGGGACGTCGTTCGGGAAACCGACCCCGACGTCTTTATCCCGATATCCCTGCCCTTCGGAAAATGCAGGTTGAGCGTCGGCAGGTTACAGGAGGACCCGACGTCGCCGGAAGAAATGGACGGTTACCGGATAGCGACCGAGTATCCAGGGATAACGGAACGCTACTTCGAGTCACTGGGAACTTCAGTGGAAATTATCGAAGTCAGCGGGTCGACGGAACTAGCTCCGCGAGCCGGGATCGCGGACGCCCTGGTCGACATCGTTCAGACGGGGAACACCCTGGCCGCGAACGGGCTCGAGGAAGCTTCGACGATAATGGAAAGCTCGGCCCTGCTGCTGGTAAACAGGATCGCTCAGAAAACCAAGTTCGACAGAATCAACAGAACCGTCTTCTCAATCAGGGAAGTGATCGAAGATGAAGTTGAAAGAGTACGTGGATGATATCCTCTCCGAGGTCGAATCGGAAGGCAAACGGGCCGTCAACCGGTATTCGGAAAAGTTCGACGACTTCTCGGGACCGCTGAAGCTGGACCGAGAGGACCTCGAGGTTAGTTCGGAAATACCGGACGAGGACAGGGCAACAATCAAAAAAATCATAAACCGCGTGGAAAATTTGCACGAAAAACAGTACCCGGAGGATGACCTGTTTTTCCAGGAAGGTTCCATCTACGGCCGGGTTTACAGGTCGGTAGAAAGGATTGGAATTTACGTGCCAGGCGGTCAACCGCTGCCCTCCAGCCTGATCATGAGCGGGGTGCCCGCGCGGATAGCTGGCGTGAAAGAAATCGCGCTGGCCTCCCCGCCGACCGACGGAGAAATCGACAAATACACGCGCTATACGGCTGGCCTGCTTGGAATAACGGAGGTCTATCGGGTGGGCGGTGCTCAGGCAATCGGGGCCCTGGCTTACGGTGCCGGGATGGATCCGGTGGACAAGATCTTCGGCCCCGGCAACAAGTACGTCAACGAGGCAAAAAGGCAGGTATACGGCCAGGTCGGAATCGACGGGTTGGCCGGACCTTCCGAAGTCTGCGTCGTGGCGGACGATACGGCGCGGCCGAAGGAAGTCCTGGCGGACCTGCGCTCCCAGCTCGAACACGGGGAGGACGCCCGGGCCTGGCTCCTGACTACCTCCGAAAGTCTGGCGGACTACTGCGACGAGAACCGAATCGACGCGGAATTCCTGTCGGATTTACAAAGCTGTATCAGCCGGGCAAACGAGATAGCACCGGAGCACCTGGAAATCAACACCGAAGAGCCGGCCAGCCTCCTTCAGTACGTCCGCAACGCCGGAGCGGTTTACCTCGGCGAGTTTACGCCCTCCGCCGCGGCGGACTATTTCCTGGGGTCGAACCACGTTCTCCCGACCGGAAGGGCGGCCAGGTTCGATTCCGTCCTGACCGTCAGGGACTTCATGAAGCCCATCAGCTTCGCCTGGACGGGCGAAGGGGAGTTCAGGGGTAACAGTCAGCTCGGGGAACGAATGGCGGAGATAGAAGGCATGACGGCACACAAAAACTCTCTGGAGGTAAGGAAGAATGAAAAGGAAGACTGATGAAGTTGAAGTATCTCTGGATTTCGTCGCGGAGAACAGCCAAATCGAAACGGGCGACGACGTCCTCGATCACCTGCTGGAGACCCTGTTTTTCTACATGGAATCACCCGTCAGAATCCAGGCCAGCGGGGACCTGCCGCACCACCTCTGGGAGGATACCGGTATCTTGATCGGCCGGGCGCTGCGGGGAGACCTGAAAGAAGCCAGGATAGCTCGTTACGGTAAAGCGTTGATACCGATGGACGAGGCCCTCGTCCTCTGTGCCGTGGATATCTCTCGGCCCCACCTGAATTTTGACCTGAATCCGTCCGAGGAGGAAGACGGTTTTTCTCCAATCCTGACCCGGCAATTTCTGGACGGGCTGGTCAGAACCCTGGAAGCCACGATCCACCTGAAGCAACTGGACGGAAGAAACTCACACCACGTCATAGAGGCGGGGTTCAAGGCCCTGGGCGTCGGGCTGGCAGAAGCCTTGAAGGGTTCGGAACGACTCGAGAGTACCAAGGGGGACCTGCGATGATAGCGATAGTCGACCTCGGAGTCGGTAACTTTGCAAACGTGGGAAAGGCCGTCGGCGGAACGATCACAGACGATCCGAAAAGAGTCGCGGAAGCCGACAGGATAGTCCTGCCCGGAGTCGGCAACTTCGGAGAAGTGGCACGAAGGCTGGAACCGCTACGAGAAATACTTTTAAAGAAAATATCTGCCGAAACTCCTTTTCTCGGCATCTGTCTCGGGGCACAGCTGCTATTTCAATCGAGCGAAGAGGAAGAAGGGCAGGGCCTTGGTATTCTGAAAGGTAAAGTGGTCAAACTACCGGAAACGGCGGCTCCGCACATCGGCTGGAACCGGGTGAACTTCCGGGGAGACTTCCCGCTCTTCCGGGGGATAGAGGATGAAAGCTACTTTTACTTCGTCCACTCCTACCGGGTTAAACCGGAAGCGGCGGCTCCGGTGGCTGCAACGACGAAATACGCAGTAAACGGGAAAGTCGAGCAATTCCCCTCCGCGGTCAGGCAGGGCAATACCTTTGGCGTCCAGTTTCACCCGGAGAAGTCCGGCGAAGTCGGCCTGCAAATCATGAAAAACTTCAAGGAGCTCAAGCTATGAAAATTTACCCCGCAATCGACATCATGGATGGGCACGCGGTGCGGCTGGAAGAAGGGGAAAAGGAGCGGAAGGAAGTCTACGGCCGTCCGCTGGATTTCGCGAAGGAATTCTCCCAAACCGTCGATGCAATTCACATAGTGGATCTGGACGGGGCCTTTTCCGGTGAACCGAAAAACCTGAGCGCTGTAAAGGAGATTCTCGAGGAAACGGAACTAAGGGTTCAACTCGGCGGGGGAATCAGGAACAGGGCCACTTTAAAATCGGTGACTGATCTCGGCATCAAACAACCGGTAATCGGCACGAAGGCCCGAGATCTGGAATTCTTAGAGCAAGCGGCCAGCGAGTACGAGGGTCTGACGGTCAGTCTCGATGCCGGCGAAAAGGGCCTGCTGCTCGAAGGCTGGGAAACGGCAACGGAGGTCAGCCCGGCGGAGGCCTTTGCCGAAATGAAAAAAGCAGTAAACAGGTTCGTCTTTACGTCCGTCGCCCGGGACGGAAAACTTGCGGGGGTCGGGCAAGTCGAGCGTTTCTGGGAAGACGAAACGGCCGAAGTTATTTACGCCGGCGGAGTTACCGGGGTTGCCGACGTCTTGAAGCTAAAGCGGAAAGGTTTCGACGGCGCGATCATCGGAAAGGCACTATACGAAGGCGAAATCGAACTCGAAGAGGCAGTAGCTGCCGGAGGTGAGTCCGTTGCTGGCTAAAAGGGTAATCGCGGCGCTGGACGTACGGGAAGGCAGGGTGGTCAAAGGAATCCAGTTCAAGGATATCAGAGACGCGGGGGACCCGGTGGAACTGGGGAAAAGATACGAGGCGGCCGGAATCGACGAACTCGTATTTCTCGACATCACGGCCTCCCACGAAAAGCGGGATATACTGCTGGACCTGGTGGAAGAGGTGGCCCGGGAGCTATTCATTCCGTTTACCGTCGGCGGTGGAGTCCGATCCGTCGAGGACGTGAAGCAGCTGGCCCGGAAGGGCGCTGACAAGGTCTTTATCAACACTGCGGCCGTGGAAAACCCGGCGCTGGTCCGGGAGGCCGCGGACGTAATCGGCAGCGCCAACCTCGTAATCGCGATTGACGGAAAGAGAGAGGGCGACAGCTGGACCGTATACACTCACGGAGGACGGCGGGCCCGCGATCTGACCGTCCTGGACTGGGCCCGGCAGGTCGAAGAGCTCGGGGCGGGAGAACTGCTGCTGACGTCAATGGACGCGGACGGAACGGAGGAGGGCTTCGACCTGGAGTTAACCGGAGTCGTTGCGGACGCCGTGGACGTGCCGGTAATAGCTTCCGGCGGAGCCGGTGAACCGGCCCATTTCCCCGGAGCCTTCCAGTCCGGCGCTTCCGCTGCTCTTGCGGCCTCAATTTTCCACTACGACGAGTACAGCGTATCCGAGGTCAAGGAAGCAATTTACGAGGAGGGTTTCAATGTCAGAAGAACTTGAAGAACTGATAGAGTCGGTAGCCTGGGATGAAGACGGCCTGGTCCCGGTCATCGCCCAGGAAACAGAGGGCGAGGTATTAACCCTGGCTTACATGGACCGGGAGGCGCTTCGGTTAACCCTCTCCACCGGATACGGCCACTACTTCTCCCGGAGCAAGGGGAGAATCAGAAAAAAGGGAGAAGTCAGCGGCAACGTCCAGCAAGTGAAAAACGTGAGAATCGACTGCGACGGCGACGCCCTGCTCCTTGAAATCGACCAGGAAGGACCCGCCTGCCATACAGGAGAAGATAGCTGCTTCTACCGAGAGCTGGGAAAACCGAAAGTAAGGTCGGGAAGCATTGATTACTCTCTGAACGTCCTGAAAGAACTGGAGGAGGTCGTTCGGGACCGGGAAAGAAACCGACCCGAGGATTCCTACACTGCAAAATTGTTTGAACAGGGTGCGGAAGAAATCCGGAAAAAAGTCGGGGAAGAGGCAATAGAAGTAATCGTTGCCCCGGACAAGGAAAACCTCGCCGAGGAATCGGCCGACCTGCTTTACCACCTGCTGGTGCTATTGCGAGAACGGGGAGTCGAGCTGAAAGAGGTCATGGACGTTCTGGGGGAGAGGCGGAAATGAAAATTAGAAAAACTGTCAAGGAGTTTTCCCCCTACGATTCGGATCGGGAATCCCGTGAGGTTAACCTGGACAAAAACGAATCCCCGTTTCCCCTGCCAGCCGAGCTGAAAACGAAGCTACACCGTGCCCTGGAGCGGACGAATTTAAACCGGTACCCGAATCCGGGGTCCGAAAAGTTGCGGGAAAAACTGGCGGAATTTCACGGAGTCCGGCCGGGCAACGTCGTAGCGGGAAGCGGTTCCGACCAGCTGATCTCTTATACCGCAAAGCTCTTCGCCGGAAATCACGTCATAACGACACCCCCCACCTTCTCCATGTATCGCTTTTATTCGGAGCTGGCGGGCTACGAGGTAAGGGAGGTACCGTTAACCGATAGATTTGAACTCGATCTGGAGGGAATCAAGGACCGGCTCGAGGGCGCGGCAACCGTTTTTCTCTGTTCGCCGAACAACCCGACGGGAAATAGGTTCGAACGAGCCAAACTGCTGGATATACTGGAAACGGGCAAACCGGTTGTTCTGGACGAAGCATACGCCGAGTTTGCCGGGGAGTCGGAAATCGACCTGATCGGTGAATTTGATAACCTGATAATTTTACGCACTTTCTCTAAAGCCTTCGGCCTGGCGGGTGCCCGGGTGGGCTACGCCCTTGCCGGGGAAGAAACCGCGGGTCAGCTTCTCCGGGTAAAACCGCCCTATAATTTGAGTTCGATTTCCGCCCGGCTGGCCGAGCTGGCTCTGGATAACTACGAGGCGATCCGGCAAAGAGTGAATTCTATCGTGACCGAACGGGAAAGGCTTTACGACCGGTTCTCGGGTTACGCCCATCCGAGCGCGGCCAACTTTCTTTTGCTGGATCTCGACGCGGGGGAGTACCTCGCCAGAGAGGGTATTGGGGTTAGAACGTTCTCCGGGAAGTTATCGGATAAGATACGGATAACCCTCGGAACGAGGGCAGAAAACGAACGGGTTGCCGCTTCCCTGGAGGAGTACGTGAAAGAGTTCGAACCTTCGAAAAGCCAAACTAATTGAGGTGAATACAATGGAGGATTTGACCTGGGTGGTACTGGATATAGACGGGGTTCTGATAGACCCGAGTGATAGTTACGACCGGGCAGTTAAGTTGACGGGAGAACTTCTCCTGTCGGAAATCGACCAGGAAGGAACTTTCGAACTGGAAACTATACGGATATTCAGAAGGAAGGGGCGGTTCGGCGACGACTATCGGGTGACGGAAGGACTTGTCCTGGCCCAGCTGACTTCGGACTTCACCGGCTTTATCGATAATTTTCCCCGGGGGCAGGGCCTCGAGTGGATCAGGGAAGAGGTCGGAGAGGAAATCGGCAGGGAAAAGGTCAAAAAACACTTTGACCGATTTTATTTCGGAGAAGAGGGTGAATCGGCGGGATTATGGGAGGAGGAGCAACCCTTCGTTGACACAAAGTTGCTCGACCGAATTGACGCAAGGTTCAAGCTGGGCTACATCACCGGCCGCAACCGGGACGAGGTCGAGCTGGCCGAGCAAGTATTGGACTACGAGCTGCGCCCCGTAGTTACGAGAGACCGGTACCACAAACCGGACCCGAGGGCACTGGAAGAACTCGTGGGAAACGAAACCGGAGTATATGTTGGGGACACGTTGAACGACAGGATTTTCGTC
>CAZNVA010000025.1:11921-13048 GCA_964576335.1 uncultured Thermotogae bacterium
TCGCTCTTCGACTCCAGCTGGTCGCTGCCGGGAAACAGCGAACCCACGTGACCGTCCCCGCCGACGCCGAGCAACGGGAGATGGATCCGCCCACCAGAAATTTCGCGTAATTCTTTATCGTAATCGTCCAAAGCGCCCGGGACCTCCTCGGCCTCACCGGGAAACCGATGGACGTTGTCTCCGTCAATCAACCCCCGGTCCAGCAAATCTCCCAGGAAGAGTTCCTGCGCCAGGCCGTAGTTGCTCTCGGCCGAATCCGGCGGTACCAGCCGCTCGTCCGTCCAGAAGAAGTGAACCCTTTTCCATTCGTTCTGGCTTAAACGCTCGGCGTGTTCCGGTATTTTCGAGTAAAGCGGCTGAACGGACCGCCCGCCGGGCAGGGAAACGACGACGCTTTCCTCCTCCGCGAGCAGTTCCCCCAGCACCCGATAGAAGCTCTCGACCGTCCGTACTGCCAGTTCCTCCTCGCTGCTGTCGTGAATCCTTTCGAGTCTCTTTCCCATGCCGGGTTAGTTCACCTCGCTCCCTTTCAGGTCATGCCAGTCCCCTTCAGCGATGAATTCCTGGATTTCGGTCGGAATTTCGCCCGGTTCGTAGGTGAATGGCTCGGGCGGGTTCAGCTCATCGACGAGCTTCCACTGTTCTTCTATCTCGTCGTAACGGACGAAAGAGCGCTGATCCCCGCTAATGGCCTGCGCCAGAAGGTTCTCATAGGCACTTGGTGTATTCGGACCGTGGTGGCAGGAATGGCAGAACTCCATTCTCGCCGGCTCCGTGCTCATCTTCCCCGGCACCTTGGTGTTGATCGTAAAATTGATTCCCTGGTTCGGCTGAATATTGATGATCAGTGAATTCGGAACCAGGGTACCTTCTTCCGAGGGGTAGCCGACGTTCGAGCGGTTGAACTCGACGTATATCTGGGAGTACTTGCGGGCCAGGTTTTTTCCGGACAGGAGGTAGAAGGGTACGCCGCGCCAGCGATCGTTGTTTATCGCGGCCTTAACCGCCACGAGCGTTTCCGTACTCGAATCCTCGTCTACTCCCGGTTCCTCCCGGTAACCCCTGTACTGACCAACAAGGGAATCCAGAAGTTTCACCTGTTTGAGGACGCGGACTTTCTCGTCCCG
>CAZNVA010000026.1:0-8560 GCA_964576335.1 uncultured Thermotogae bacterium
TTCGAAGGTAAACAAGCAACAGTAAGATCGACTTTCCTAAGTTAGAAATCACATAGCTGTTTGAAGTCGTTTTCGCACGCCGGGCCATTTGCAATCCACCACTCTTTTTTATCGCTGTTCATTATCCAGGTGGCACATGATATATATCCCTGTTCGTCCTCTCCCGTGGGCTCCGGATGACGGCAGATCGACTGGGGAAAGTTTACGTGGTCTCGGGTAAATTCCTGTAGTAATTCCAGGTCGATTTCTCCCCAGTTTTCTTCCATCAGTCTGTTGATCCGGTTGTGCCGGACCGTGGAAGAAGCGGAAGCGCGTCCGCCGGCCTGGTCCAGGTTTTGCTCGAAACGGAATTTGTCGGAAACGTAGTGATTGGCGTGGCCTATGCTTTTCCGCGAGTAGATGGTTTCGGAGTCTTCCGGGGTTGCCTCTATGCTATAAATTTCCTCTTCTCCGCCAATGACGAAGTTGAAGCAACCGGCTCTTTTTGCCTGGAGGACGGCAGAAATAGCGTCACCGATTTTGTCCTGATGGAGAACGCTTTCTATGATCACGTAGGTCGGAACGCCGTAATCAAAACTCAACCGGGGGACGGAGTTCCAGTTGATTGCAATCCCCTCATCGTTGAGGCCGGCACCGGCCATCATTCCAGGGTAGGTGTAAGAAATGAAGTTGGGGCCGGCTTCCCGTTCTACCTCGAGCAAAAACGGGTCCGCGTTCTCGCAGAGCTCGGGCGTAATGTCCCAGGTCTGTCCCATTAGGTTGGAGCCGTCTTTGGTCCCGCGACCGGTGACCGCAAACGTTGTACAGCTCTGAGCAAGCTCGGAAAACGAACGCCGCTCTTCGTGGAGAGTTAGCATAACTATCTCTTCTAGGTCCCTTCCGGAACCTTTCGCGATCCCCCGTAGCTCGTCGTAAATTTCAGCGGAGTAATCCTTGATGAAAGGTATGTATTTTTCCGAATGGGCCAGTAAGTCGTCCTCCGATCCTTCCGGCTCTCCGAACTCCTCCAGCAGGTACTCGACAAATTCTTCGATCCTTCCTTTTAATTGACTACCGTATTCTTTGCCCCGTTCCAGTGGCGCCCCAGAAATCTTGACCTTCTCGAGTTCATCTTTTGGCAAAATTATCACCCTTGGTTTTAGTTCTGTTCTTTAAAATAGCTCCTTGCATCTTCCATGATCTCGTCCAAACTGTTTAGGGTTACGGGATCCATTTCAAGAGGTTCCGAGTCGGCAAGCAGGGACCTGGCTCTTTCCGTCGCGACTTCTCTTAAGTCCTTTTCCCCTCCATCTGCCCAGTCTTCCCAGGTGCTTCGGTCGCTTAGTTCGGGTTCGTATTGTTCGCCTTTTCTCGCAAACTCGGCAGTATGTCTCTGTTTAATGAACTCGCCACCCGGCCCGACGGAGTTGATTACCTCGAGCGCAATCGTATCCGCGTCGACCCGAAAACCGCCGGTAGCGTCCAGAATCATGCCAAATATTTCGTTATCTATTACCATTTGTGCCAGGCTGGCACTCTTTAGTGACGCTATACCCCCGGCTCCGGATAAAAAATTTGCCCCGGCGAGGGCAGGCAAAATTCCGTTCATCGATTTCTCGTACCCTTGTTGTTCGTCCAGGGTTTTCCCGTCCGACGACAGCCCATAGACGTCTGAGGGCAGGCCAAGTTCGTTGATTAGCTGCACGGCACAGGCCGAAGCTCGCCCCAGTTCCTGTGTTCCCCAGGATACGTAAGAGTTTCTCATGTCCATGATCGACAGCCTGGGGCTTAAAACCGTCGGCAAGCCAGGAGAGATGGTTTGCAGTATAGTTAATCCGGCTAGTAGCTCGGCATGTTGTTGCGTTAGCGCCCCTGCAAATGTAACGGGAGCAGTTGCCCCTGCGATCGGGGCTGGCAGTAATTTGGTCGGTAATTTCCGTTTCGCGGATTGCAACATGGCGGACGAGCTCCCCCTGTCGAAATTGAGTGGACTTATAGGGGATACGGAAACCGCAAAACTCGGGTGGTTCCTTAATTCTGCCTCGCTACCGGCTACCGCTGTAAACAACCGGAAGAGAAAATCTACTTCGATGCCCGAGGTTACCGGATTTTCTATTACTTTTTCCGTGTTCCGAACCGCCGCGTTAACCATTTCGATCTCCTCGGTCCCGGTGATCACGTCGGTGGGGGTAACCAGGGGCGAAAAAGCGTGGACGTTATTCAGCGAGTTTGCTAGTCTCGCGGCCCTTTCTACGTCCTTTAGCCGGGCGTCCCGTCTCCTGCTCTTTTCTAAATCCATTACGTTTGCGGCCCCTCCGGTCGTGTGGGTGAAGACTTTATTGTCCTCCAGGGTAATTTTTCCCGACCCGTTCCCGCGCTCGTAAAGGGTAAAGCAGGAAGGTGAGTGTTCTACCGCCTTGTCTACAATAGATGCGGGGAACTTAACGAGTTTTCTTTCCTCGTCAACCAGTGCCCCCGCCTCGGATAGGGTTTTCCTTAAATCACCGTGCTTTACGTGGACCCCGGTCTGACGAAGGACCTTTAAAGCGGCCTCATGCAGCTTGGTCACTTCTGAATCCGATAAGAACTTTAGGTACGAGTTGCTGGAAATATCTTTAGTCAGGAGAAATCACCCGATATATTCTACCGCAAAAACCGGAAGCCCAAAACTGTTTAAGCGTTTTTCTCCCCGGGTTAAGTTAGGGGTTACTGAAGCTGTGGGCTTTTCTTGAGTTTGGGGTCCAGTGCGTCCCTCAGAGCTTCGCCCAAAAACGTGAAACCCAGGGTAGCGATCACCAAAAATATTGCTCCAAATATTACCATCCAGGGAGAAGTTCTAATATAGGAGTATCCGGAGCGGAGTATGCGACCCCATCCCGGCCTTGGTGGGGGAACGCCCAGACCAAGGAAACTGAGTCCGGCGGCGAAGGTTATCATCACCGGAATATCCATCGCTGCGTTGATAAAAACCGGGCCGATCGCGTTGGGAAATATGTGCCGGAACAGCGTCCGAAAGGTACTGCTGCCGGCTGCTTCAGAAGCCATTACGAATTCCTTTTTACTGACTTGAGAGCTCTGGGCCCTGACCAGTCGCCCGTAGCCGGGGAACCTTGTAATGCCTAAAACCACGATTAAAACGAGTAGGTTCGAGCCACCCGTTAACATAATTATGGTAATGGCCAGCAGGAGTGGCGGGAAAGCCCTGATGGTGTCAAAGAAAAACAGAAGGGCGTTGTCGAGATTTCCCCCGCTGTAACCGGCGGTAGCCCCGAGAAGGATCCCGATAACTAATCCCAGACCAATGGCGGGGAGCGATACAAGCAAAGCTATTCGGGAGCCGAAGATAAGTCTGCTCAGCAGGTCCCGTCCCAGCTGGTCGGTGCCAAACGGGTGTTCAAACGAGGGATCGGCAAGTCTATTCGTTACATCTATTTTCGTTGGACTATAAGGCGCCAGTTGAGGCGCAAAAATGGCTATGATGACTATGAGCGTGATCAATACAAGCCCCAGAGAACCCGAAAACGAAGAAAGGATTCGGTGCAGCATGCCGGTTTTATAACTAGTTACGATACGTTTGAATATATTCATATTTGGCCCCTTCATTCAGTCCTGATTCTGGGATCAATCAAGCCGTGAGAAAGATCCGCAAACATGTTGACCAGAGCATACAGGAACACGGCTATGATCAATCCGCCCTCCGCAACAGGAAAATTCCTTGCTCTAACCGCGTTATAGATAAGTGAACCCAGGCCAGGCCGGTTGAAGACTACCTCGGTCAGTACTGTGCCGCCCAAGAGGGTACCAAAGCCCACTCCAATGAAGGAAACTACCGGAACCATCGCGGTTCTAAGGGCGTGTTTGTAGAGTGTTTTTCTTTCGGAAACCCCTTTGGCCCGGGCCGTTCTGACGTAGTCCTCCGTCAACTCGTCCAGAACGACAGCCCGCGTCAGCCTGGCGATGTAGCCGATCCAGCCGATGGCTATGGCCGTCATCGGTAAAACCAGATGGTATAGCTGGTCTAGTACATTCCCTGGTTCTCCTCCGCCGGTAGCCGGGAACCACCGCAATGTCACGGAGAATATGAGTAGCAAGATGATGGCTTTCACGAACGAGGGCATAGTGATAAATGATACCGAAAGTATCCCGGTAATTTTATCGAGAAGTGAATCCCTGTAAGCAGCGGCAAAGGCCCCCAGAGGGATTCCTATTATCGCCGCTACTCCCATGCCGGAAAAAGCTAGCACCACGGTGAAGGGTAAGGCGTTAAATACCAGTTCTCTGACGGGTTTATGGGTGAGAACGTCCTTACCGAGATCACCCTGAAATACGTTGAACATAAATTTACCGAACTGGATGTGGATCGGCTGGTTTAACCCCATCTTCTCCTCGAAACTTGCGATTATTTCCGGAGAGGCCCTGGGGCCGAGCAGGATGGTGGCGGGGTTACCCGGCATGAATTGAATCATTATGAACAAAAGTACCATTGCACCGAATATCGTGGCCAGAGCAGTCATAAACCGCCGAATTACGTACTGGGCCATTAATTACCACCTTTTTGTTGGCTTTTACGGTAAAAAGAGGAGGAGAGGGTTAGGGTAACTCGTAAACCGTTACAAATCTCCCCTCTCCTCGTCCGAACTCAATCAACTTATCTTCGTGGTAAAGACCTGTCGTTAATTTATATTCCCTATCTTGCGTTTACTCTTCTTTCTTTTCGTAGTACTCGTACTGTGAGTACTGAGCCAGATAAGCCGGCTTGATTCCAGGTTTGGTTACGTGGACGTTGGCACCATTGGTAATGAATACAAGTGGCACCTCTTCGTGCATGATTTCCTGCATTCTTACGAACTTATCGGCCCGTGCATCGCGGTCGAGCGTGGTATTTGCTTCGTTCAGCAACGAATCGTATTCCTCGTTGCACCAGCCGGTGAAGTTCCATTTTTCGACCTGACCGCAGGTAAACCACTCGAACCAGTAACCCGGATTCAGGTTCAAGGAGAAACTGTAGTAATGTAATCCCGGCGGCAATTTCCGGAGGGTCTCGTAGCCGTTTTCTACCTGATTAATTCTTACGTCGATTCCTATCTGGAGTAACTGTTGCTGGACGATTTGGGCTCCGAGGGAATGATAGTCCGGGCCGGAAACGGTGATGGTGGTACTAAATCCGTTCGGATAGCCGGCCTCTTCCAGCAATTCTTTGGCCCTTTCGACGTTTTGCTTGTAAGTCGGACAGTCGTCCCAGGAGCCTACCATCTGCTCCGGCAGCATGCAGTTATTAACTTCGGGCACTCCATTGTAAGCCCCTTCGACGATCTCGCCGGAGTTAATCGCGTACCTAACTGCCTTCCGGACCTTTAAATCGTCGAATGGTTCTTTCTGGACGTTAAATCCAAGGAAGTGATATCTCAGGTTGGTCAGCTTGTGAACTACCGCATCTTCCTTCTTTTCGTATCTTTCCAGGGAAGTCAGGGAGATGGACGTGTCGTCGAGTTCCCCTCGGTCGAATGACATCTCCGCCGATTTATCGTTTTCAATGGTCAATATTTCAACGGTTTCGAATTCCGGCTTTTCGCCGTAGTATTCGTCGAACCTTTCCAGAACTATTTTCTGGTTTGGGTCCCAGTCAGCCCACCGGTACGGTCCTGAACCAATCGGGTGGGTGGAAAACTGGTCTCCCAGGTCCTGGTACGCTTCTTTGCTGATTATTGCTCCTGCAGTGTAGGGAATTGAGGTGGTGAATAGGGAAGCTAGCGGCTCGTTGAAGACCAGCTTGCCGCTGTACTTGCCGGTCACCTCAACGTGGTCCAGGGTTGCCCAGGAACTTTTATACGGAGATTCGTTTTCCGGATCGATGATCCGTTCGTAGGAAAACTTGACGTCTTCAGCAGTTAATTCCCCGTAACCCTCGTGAAACTGTATTCCTTCTTTTAGTACGAATTCTACAGTCTTTCCGTCCTCGCTGACGTCGACGGACTTGGCTGCATCAAGCTTCAGTTCCTGAGAATTTGGCTTGTACTTCATCAACCTGCTAAAAACTGCCAGGTTAATGTTGTACTCTTCGTCCCCTATGTGAAACGCCGGATCCATGTTCTCAATGTCCTGTCCCTTTCGGGCTCGAACGCGGAGTGTATCGTCATCGGCTGCAAGACCTATAATACCACCAAAAAGCAGTAAAATTGATAAGGATAATATAGCTCCGTAAAGAAAGCTGTTTTTCATATCTGTCTGCCTCCTCTTATATATATCTGTTGCAACGGTTCTTAAAGTGATTGGCCGAAGGACTTTCGAACAAGGGCATCTTTTGTTCGCGTTTGAGACTGGTGTTCTTTAATTGTGAACTACCACCTCCTGCAGGTACTTTTCTTTTTATTTTCACGATACTGGTGGGTGAATTCTTAATATCAAGCCGTATAACCCTTTAACTTGAGTTTAAACAGGAATTCACTCATATTTTTTATGCATGAAAAAAAATCTACTATATACTATATTTTATTTAGTTCTCGAGGAAATGCAAACTTGAATTGTCAAATAAAAGTCGAAAACGGTTACCCCGGTGTCTTCTACCAAAAAGAGAAAGCAATTTTGGGCGGGCTTAGTTCGTCGATTTTAATGCCGGTGGGTAAAAATGCGGGAAAATCAGGGGGGTGCCCGGATGGTAAATAAAGTGCCAAGAGAGACTCTGCAGGAGAAGGTGTATTGTTCTTTGAAGGATTCGATAATCAAAAACGAGATGATGCCCGGTGACGTGCTGTCCATCGATTCCCTATCGGAGGAACTGGGGGTGAGTCCCACACCCGTTCGAGAGGCGTTGGCGAGGCTGTCCGCTCAGGGACTCGTTATAAACGCGCGGAACAAAAAAGCTCGAGTTGCCCCGATATCCGAAGCGGACGTGCGGGAAATCTACGAGGTGAGAAAACTGCTTGAGCCCCGGGCCACCGAACTTGCCGCAGAAGAAATTGCCTCCGATCAGAAGTTAAAAGGAGATCTTGGGAAAATGAAGGAACGAGCGAAAAAAATCCGCGAGTCCGCAAAAGAGGGGCCGCTGGATCCCACTCAGTACGAGGAGTATTTGAAGATAGATATAAGTCTCGGGGAGACGGTGGAGATGGCCCTGGAGAACAGCCTCCTGAACAACCTCCTGGCACAGGTGAACGATCACTCTTTAAGAATCCGTTCCTTTACGGAGGCAAGCTCCGAGGAACACGTTCCGGAAGTCGTTCTCTCCAATACGGACGAACACCTGGAAATAATTGAGAGAATACTTTCCCGGGATGGGGACGGCGTTCGCAATGCTGTAGACGAACACCTCGAAAACGCTCTGAACAGGACGTTGAAGGCGCTGGAAGAAAACGCTCGACGATAAGAATCAAGGTGGTTTACTTTTCGGTTGGAAATTTCGGAGTCAGGCTCCGGCAAAAGTTCGGGTTTGATTAAATCCATTTATTCGTTATCAAAAGTTCCGCCACTTTACAGATAAAAAGATTAAGGAAGAGGTATATATTCCGGGAGGCAGGATGAAGAAAATTGAATCCAGAAGATCTGAATTACCGTTTGAGAAGTCAGAATACGAGAGGAGAATGTCGGCCCTCCGGGAGAGAATGGCGGAAAACGGGATAGAGGTAATGCTGGTGACCTCTCCCACCAATATCTACTATCTGACCGGTTATAGTGCCTATTCTTTTTACGCCCCTCAGTTTCTGGTTATCCCCCGGGACGACGATCTGTTGTTCGTAAATCGAAGCATCGATAAACCCGGAGTGCGGGAGACTACCTGGCTCGAAGACGAGAGGATTAGGCCCTATGGCGAGGAATACATCGACCACTACGTAAACTACCAGGAACAAAAACATCCCGTCGATTTCTTGATAGATGTCTTACGGGCGGAAGGTCTCGGGGACAGAGTCTTTGGTATGGAGCTTGACGACTACTACTGTCGGGCTTTTTACTACAGGAATCTCGCGGAGAGGCTCTCAGGGGCGGAAATAAGGAACCAAACCCAAATTGTCCCCAGGATTTATTTGAGGAAATCCGAACCGGAAATCGCCTATATGCAAGAGGCTGCGAGGATTGTAGAGGAGGGAATGGAGACGGCGATTGAGGCGATTGAGGCCGGGATAAGAGAGAACGAGGTCGCTGCGGAAGTTCTCCATTCCCTGATCAAAAACGGTAGCAGTATGCCGAGCTTCCCCCCGCTGCTTCAGACTACCGCGGCCCCCCATATTACCTGGACGGATTCTCGAATAACTCAGGGCACCTCGGTTTCCGTGGAGATAGCCGGGTGCAAGGAACGGTACCACGCTCCACTCTGCCGGACGGTTATTGTCGATGAAGAGGATTCTTCTGTCGTCCGGAAAGCGAAAGACGTTATCGACCGACAGATGGCAGCCCATGAAAAGGCCCTTGAAACAGTTAAGCCGGGGATCAGGGCCGAGAAAGTTGCGATTGAAGCGAACAAGGTATTCGCCGAGCGCTCCTCGCGGGTTGGTTATCCGGCAGGACTGGGCTTTCCTCCCGACTGGGGCGAGCGGACGGCCAGCTTTCAATCGGGGGATCGGACTATCCTGAAACCCAATATGACTTT
>CAZNVA010000026.1:8660-12598 GCA_964576335.1 uncultured Thermotogae bacterium
GTTTCCTATCCCAGGTCCACGCCGCTCGCCATTGACGAGGCAAAAGGGGGAGCGATCCGTGACGTAGATGGTAACGTTTACCTGGACTTCTTCGGCGGTGCCGGCGTGTTAAACGTCGGACAACTGAACCCCGTAGTTATGGATTCAGTGGAAGAGCAGCTGACAAAACTGGTCCACGCCCTGGATTTCCCCACGGAAGTCAGGCTGGAACTGGCCGAAAAGTTGCTGGATATAGCTCCCGGAGAGCTTAAAGATGGCAAGGTCTTCTTTACCGCTCCGACCGGTTCCGACGCCGTGGAAGCTGCCCTGAAGCTCGCCACTTACAATACGGGCAGGGATTCGATTCTTGCGTTTCAGGGTAGTTATCATGGGATGACTCAGGGTGCTTTATCCGTTTCCAGCGGCAGCCAGTTCTTTGCCGATTACCAGCCTACCCTGCCTCGGGCACATTTCGCGCCCTACCCTTATCCTTATCGCTGTCCCTTTGATTCAAATTCAGCTCATGAATGTGGCGAAAAGACCCTTGAATACGTCCGGCGGATGATCGAGGATCCCCATTCTGGCATGGCACTCCCGGCTGCTATTATCGTGGAACCGGTTCAGGGAGAAGGGGGCAGTATCGTGCCGCCGGATAACTTCCTGCCTGGGCTCCGCGAAATCGCCGATGAACACGATATACCGTTGATATTTGACGAGATTCAGGCATCCAATGGCCGCTGCGGAGAAATGTTTAGTTCGGAATTGACGGGCACGGTACCCGATATAGCTACGATAGCAAAAGGATTCGGTGGAATTGGTTTCCCGATGGGGGCGATGCTTTATAGAGAAGAACTCGACAACTGGGAGTCCGGGGCTCATATTGGAACCTTCAGGGGGCATCAGGTAGCTATGGCTGCCGGCCTTGCCAGTCTTGAGTTCATGGAAGATAACGAGATCAACAAGCACGTCAAAGGCCTGGGAAGAACAATGTTGTCCATGCTCAAGAAGGAAGAGCCCGAAATGCAGTACGTCGGCGAGTCCCGGGGCGAGGGGTTAATGGTCGGTATCGAATTCGTGAAAGATAAGGAAACCAAAGAACCCTACCCGGAGATGGCCCGACGAGTGCAAAAGCTGGCCTATAAGAAAGGTGTGATATTCGAACTGGGTGGCCATTACTCGAACGTGATTCGCTGTCTTGCTCCACTGACTCTAACTGAAAAGATGGTCAGGGTCGGTACCGGACTGCTCATTGAAGCGATCAAGGAAGCAGAGAGTGAGGGCTGATTTCCGACCCTCGCGATAAAAATTTGTAATTTACTCCGGGTACCGGGATGATGCTGACTCAAAGTGAAATGAATCGCATCGGCCCGGTGGAGAGATTATTTGAAAGAGTCGGTAAAATTATTGCGACCAACAAAAACAACTTCTGTTGGCCCAATTTTCGGAATGCGGGATATAGCCCGTCAATTTTGGTTGGGTATATTTAGTAGCTGCTGAGGGTATAGCAAAAGGGGCGAGGAGATCCCCGCCCCTTGACTGATCTAGAAAAATTCTTTCATGCACCCTGATCGGTTATTGGTATGCCTCAACGCCGTTGACGAAGTAATCAATAATCTGGGGATGGTTTTTGGCCCACTTGGCTCCAGTCCCCTCTCCCATTTCCGCGTACATTGCCGATAGGTTGTTTACCATTTCCATCGGTAAGTAGAACCGACTGAGAAACTGGCTCACTTTGTCCGGGAATACCTCCATGAAGTCTATCCGGCCCCAGAGGTGGACGCGCTCTTCCAGGCCGAGTAGGTGTTTTGGCTCCTTTAAGTTCCTTAGTTCGAATTGGCCGTAAGCGGAATGGGGTTGCCATAGAGTGACAACTATCCACTCGTCATTCATTATGGCGTCCTTGAGCGATGCCTGCATGGCTGCCCCGCTACCCTCTACAAGGGTGTAGTCGGAAAGGGCGTCGTACTGTTCCATCATGTCCTCCGACCTTCTCATTAGCCCGGCTCCAGGGTCTATGCCGATAATTTCTTTATCAAGCTTCTTCTTTACTTCAGGTTTCCCCAGATCGCTTATGGAATTTAGTTTATCCTTTGGTACGTAAGCCGGTACCGCCCAGGTTAACTTGGCGTTTTCGTACATTGGGCCAAAGTCAAGTGCGTCAGCTGAATACTTCTGCAGGTACGTCTTGTCAGTCCTCGGTTGCCAGACTTCTACCATTAGATCTAGTTCCTGGTCCGAGATAGCCTGATAAGCTGGTCCGGCGGAGGGGTTTATGACCTCGACGTTGTAATTTAGCCTTTCTCGTGTTACGTATTTGATCAAATCTGCAATTGCGAGAGCCTCTTCCCAGGCAATGGCTCCAATATTCAGGGTATCATCGGCAGCTCTTGCGGGAGCGGAAACGAGGCCAAAAATTAAGCCGAAAGAGAAAACCAAAACAAGGGCTAAGCGTAGCTTCTGCAAGGTTTTACCTCCTGTTGGAAAGTAAGCAGATTTATTGAACCGACCGGAACTTGCAAAAATTTCTCAGCGGAAAGCCTGAACGTTACCACCTCCAGTTTGACATTTTTAAAATAAACAATTTTGCTTTAAGTCTCAAATATCTGCCCGGGCAACTCTCAGCCCGCTTATTAACCATTTATCCCGTTCAGGAAAAAAGTTTTAGGTGTAGAAGTGGGATGGTGAACGAGACACCCAAAAACTTGGATTTTTCGGGGAAAAGATGATAATATGATTGAGATTATGTCCGTTTAAGACTGCACAAACCCGGGTTGCTAAGGGGTTGTGCCTTTCCCTGACGATAAAGGGAGGTAATATAAGGTGACACAGTTATCCGAGGAAGTACGGATAGCCAGGGAAGCGGCGATGGAGGTTCTACACCACAATTTTCCCGATCCGGAGGAAGGTTTGCCCCGTACGGCGGGCTGGGGCTATCCCGAGCCCTACACCAGGGACCTCCTGCTTTCCAGCCCGGGACTCTTAGCTTCCGGGGACGAAAAATTAATTGGTTCAGTTCGGTTGATCCTGCGGACCCTTGGAGAGAACCAGAGTTCCCACGGAGAAATCCCCGGACTCGTTGACGTACCGGCGGACCTGGGTTCTTCCGACACTACCCCGCTGTTCCTGCTGGCACTTGAGGTTTATCGACAGTACGCGGAAGAGCCTGGGTTTCTCGACAGTTATGCCAGACAGGCGGAGGTATGGCTGGACTATCAGAGTCCATTTGACAACGGGCTGATCACGCAATTACCGACCAGTGACTGGCGGGACGAACACTGGGTTTTCGGCTACGGCCTTTACGTAAATTGTCTCGTCTACCTGTACTCGAAGCTCAAGGATGGAGAAAAGACGGACGAAATAAAGGACTTTATCAATCACCGGCTATCACTGGAGGAGCACCCTTATTACGCCATTTACACGTACAAGTTCTATACGGGAACGAGGTTTGACCTGCTGGGCAACAGTCTTGCAATTATTGCCGGAATACCTTCGAGAGCTCGAGGCAGGGAAATAGTTCGGTGGATAGAAGAAAATTGCGCAAATTTAACCGCGGAAGGTAGGTTGGCCGAGAACATGCCCCCTGTTCTATTCCCCTTCATTGAGCCCGGGGAAGACGACTGGCGCAAGAGGTACAGAAGGTTCAACCAACCGGGAGAATATCATAATGGCGGTATCTGGCCCTTCACAATTGCCCTGTACGTGGTAGCTTTGATCAAGCTAGACCTTATCGAAAGGGCGGAACGTATTATGACTGATCTGGCGGGATTGGTAAAAAAATCGCACAAACCTGATCTGGATTACGGATTTAACGAATGGTATAAAGCGCAAACCGGCGAGCCGGAAGGTCAGGACTGGCAAACGTGGTCAGCCGGATTATTTATATACGCGGCGGAATGTCTCGAGAGTGAAGAAGTTCTTTTCCTCGACAAGTAAAACAGGGACAATAAGGCGGGATGCCT
>CAZNVA010000027.1:0-12526 GCA_964576335.1 uncultured Thermotogae bacterium
TACCCTACCTCGACGGCTACCAGGTTTTCAAGGTAAAGGACAACGACGTCGAGTTCCTGAAATTCAAAAACGGAGAGACGGATCTGCTGCGGGCCCAGATAGAAGACATGCCCTACCTGTTAAGCCGCGAGGACGACGAGGGCTGGCGTGTCTCGACCGGCGGGAGCGACGAAGGTGCTGCAATGAGTTCGGAGTTCCTCGTCTTTAACTGGAACACTAGGCCGGAAGAGCTGGGAGAGCTTTTCGAAACGACGAAATTCAGGAAGGCAGTATCTCTAGCGATAAACCGGAAAAGAATTATCAACGAAGTATTCAACTCATTCGGCGTGAAACAGTACGGGCCGATAAGCCGATTATCCCCATACCACAAGGAGGGAGTTAGGCGAAACCTGCCTTACGATTTTGCGCCAAAGAAAGCAGCGAAACTACTCGACAAAATCGGTTACTCCGATAAGGACGGCGACGGGATTCGTGATTTGCCCTCCAGTACCGAGATAAAGTTCGAATTGATAGTCAATAAGGACAACCGCGTCCGGGCTCAAACGGCCAGAATCATTGCCGATAACCTCGCTGAACTTGGTATAGAACTTAAAATAAAGGAACTAGGGTTCGACGCTTTTTCCAGGCATCTACTTGGCGGTAACTATGAAGCGGGGATCGTCAGCCTGCTAGCAAATCCCGTTGCGCCCTGGACCCTTTCGGATGTCTTTCTTTCCACGGGTCCACTTCACCTCTGGCATCCGGGCGCCGACGATGACCAGGCGGAATGGGAAAAGGAAGTGGACGAAATATTTCAAAAGTCACTGCGGGCCTCTAGCTTCGAGGGGAGGAAATCTTACTACGATGAGTTTCAAAAGATCTACGCGGATCAGCTGCCGATAATTTACACGGCCGGGGAAAGTTTCCTCTACGCCACGGACGAGCGGCTGAAGAACACAGAGGAGTTCAGCCGGCTTGGTACTTTCATCGACTTTGCGGAATACGTCTGGGTAGGGAATTAAGATAGAAATATAAAAGGGGGAGCCGGTCGGCTCCCCCTGTTGATTCTTGATAAACTAATCTACTACTCTTCTGAATCCATATCCAGTTCTGCCTGTGCTGCCGAAAGTCGGGCAATCGGAACTCGGAACGGAGAAGCACTGACGTAGTCCAGACCGACCTCTTTTGCTATCTCGATCGAATCCGGGTCTCCGCCCTGTTCACCACAGATACCGACGGAGAGGTCCTCGTTGGTACTCCTTCCCCTGTCAGTAGCCATTTCCATGAATTCCGCAACGCCTTCACCGTCGAGGGTCTGGAACGGGTTGTCCTCGAGTACTTCCTCCTCCAGATACTCGTCGAGGAACTTGCCGGCGTCGTCCCTGCTGTAACCAAAGGTCAGCTGCGTCAGGTCATTGGTCCCAAAGGAGAAGAACTCGGCGTCCTCAGCTATTTCGTCGGCGAGGACACAGGCCCTCGGAATCTCGATCATGGTACCGATTTCGTAATCGAGATCTGTTCCAAGAGAGTCAAGCACGTCGCCAACTACCGATTCGATGGAGTCCCTGACTCTTCTCATTTCTTCCGGTTCTCCGACCAGGGGAACCATTATCTTCGGCTTGACGTCCACGCCATCGTCCTTCAACTTGGCTGCTGCACGGGCAATCGCCTCTACCTGCATCTCGTAGATCTCGGGCATGGTTATGCCGAGGCGGCATCCACGATGACCGAGCATTGGGTTGAATTCTTCCAGTTCGTCCAGCTTGCCCTTGACCTCTTCCGGATTCATGCCGGATGTAGAGGCAAATTCAGCTATTTCGCCTTCGGATTCGGGCAGGAACTCGTGAAGCGGGGGATCGAGCAACCGGATGATAACTGGAAGCCCTTCCATTTCTTCGAGAATTCCCTCGAAGTCCTCTTCCTGAAAGTCCGCCAGTTCGGCCAGGTATTCTTCCCTATCCTCGCGGTCCTCGGCCATAATAGTCTGTCTGATGTAGGGGAGGCGATCGTCACCGAAGAACATGTGTTCGGTTCGACATAGTCCTACGCCTTCTGCTCCGTAGTCCTTTGCCTTGCCTGCGTCTTCCGGTGTATCGGCGTTCGTCCTTACTCCAAGCTCCCTTACGTCGTCGGCCCATTCCATCAGGGTCTGGAAACTTCCGCCCATCTTCGGTTCGACGGTCGGAACCTCGCCGAGCATTACCTCGCCGGAAGTACCGTCGATCGAGATGTAATCGCCTTTTTCGACCGTAAGACCGTCGACTTCAAATTTTTCTTCTTCGTAGTCGATGTCAAGCGCACCGCAGCCTGCAACGGCAGGTTTCCCCATGCCTCTTGCAACGACTGCAGCGTGAGATGTCATACCTCCACGAGAGGTCAGTACGCCTTCTGCGGCCTCAAGACCTTCGATGTCCTCAGGAGAGGTTTCGGTTCTGACCAGAATGACTTCTTCGCCGTCGTTCCTCATCTCGACTGCTTCGTCGGCGGTAAAGACGACCTCACCCACTGCGGCACCGGGGGAAGCATTGATACCTTCCGCCAGCACTTCCTTCTCCGCTTCCTCGTCAAAGGAGGGGTGAAGCAACTGATCCAGTGATTCGGGCTCGATCCTGCTAACGGCCGTTTCCTTGTCGATAAGGTCTTCCTGGGCCATGTCGACGGCTATTTTGACGGCTGCTTTCGTCGTCCGCTTGCCCGTCCTGGTCTGAAGCATGTAGAGCTCGCCGTTCTCTATCGTGAACTCCACGTCCTGGACGTCCTTGTAGTGTTCTTCCAGTTTCTGGAAGATTTCTTCGAGCTCGTCCCAGGCTTCCGGCATCTCGTCCTTCAGCGTCTTAATGTCCTTGGGGGTCCTGACACCGGCAACGACGTCCTCGCCCTGGGCGTTCTTGAGGTATTCACCATAGCGTTTCTTTTCACCAGTAGACGGATTTCTCGTAAAGGCGACGCCCGTGGCGGAGTTCTCACCCGTGTTACCGAATACCATCGTCTGTACGTTGACCGCCGTGCCGAGAGCGTCGTGGGGCAGGTCGTTTATATTCCTGTACTTTATTGCCCTCGGGTTGTTCCAGGAACCAAATACCGCATCTATGGCGCCCCAGAGCTGGTCCATCGGGTCCGTCGGAAATTTCTCTCCGAGGTTTTCCTCGTAGATTTCCTTGAACTTGTCGACGACTTCCTTGAGATCGTCGACGTCGAGGTCGGTATCGTTTTCCGCACCCTTTTCTTCCTTTATCTCTTCCAGTGCGACGTCGAATTCGCGGGCCTCGATACCCTTGACGACCTCACCGTACATCTGGATCAAACGGCGATAGGAATCCCAGCCGAACCTCTCGTTTCCCGTTCTTTCGACGAGACCTTCCAGGGTATCCTCGTTCAACCCCACGTTGAGAACGGTATCCATCATTCCGGGCATCGAAACGGCAGCACCGGAACGGATCGACAGTAACAGCGGGTCCTCCGGATCACCAAAGTCCTTTCCGTTTTCCTCTTCCAGCTTCTCCAGGTTTTCCTCAACTTCCTCTTTCAATCCTTCCGGGTACTGTTCGTCGTGCCTGTAATAGTACTGACAAACTTCAGCGGAGATAGTAAATCCAGCGGGTACAGGTATGCCAATATTCGTCATTTCCGCCAGGTTGGCACCTTTGCCGCCGAGAATGTCCTCAAGCTCTTCCGAGCCGTCGGCTTCTCCGCCACCAAAGAAATAGACGTTTTCCATAAATTAACCTCCTGTTAATTCGATGGGAATTATCTAAATAGTGCTTCTACGAATTCTTCTCTCTCGAACTCGTGCAAATCCTTCTCGTCCTCACCAACACCAATCAATTTTATAGGGGCGGCAAATTCGTCTACGATGCGGAATATTACCCCACCCTTGCCGGTTCCATCCAATTTTGTAAGGATAATTCCGGTCAACCCTATGGCTTCGTCGAATTTTTCCGCCTGTGATACTCCGTTCTGTCCGTTAGTTGCATCGATAGTCAGCAGCTTCTCGTCTATCCCCCTATCCAGCTTCTTCTCCACGACTCTATTTATCTTTTTTAGTTCTTCCATCAAGTTGTGTTTGGTCTGCAACCGGCCCGCAGTATCTATCAGCAAGAGGTCCGCGTCGTTATTGAGCGAGTACTCGACCGCATCGTAAGCTACGGCGGAAGGATCGGCACCGATATCGTGGCTAATCGCCGAAGCTCCTACCTTTTCCGCCCAGAACTCAAGCTGCTCTATAGCCGCCGCTCTGAAGGTATCAGCTGCAGCAAAAACTACGTCCTTGCCCTGCGATACGTACTTCTCGCCTATTTTTGCAATGGTCGTTGTCTTTCCGGAACCGTTAACACCCATCATCAGTGCCACGGTAAGTCCATCTTCTCGAAGCCTCAGCGGTTCTTCCGCCCCCGCAAGCCTCTCCTTTAACTCCACTTGAAGGAAATCTTCGAGTCGATCCGGGTCCGATACGTCCTCGTCTTCCACTCTTTCCTTGACCTGATCAATTACTTCCATGGCCGTATTGACGCCTATATCCGCCGTTACCAGCAACTCTTCGATTTCATCGAGCAGTTCTGGCTCTATCTTGTTGTAACCACCAATGACGCTTTCAACGCGCCCGATAAGGTTATCTCGTGTCTTTTTTAAACCCTGTTTTAACCTATTAAACCAGCTCATTCAATCTTTTCCTCCTGAGATAAGCTGCTTTATCCTGATCTTGACTCAAACCAGTATTTATCATTTACAAAAAATAAAACCTTCCCTACTCCAGTCCCCCGGATTACATCTCTTCCGGAGCGGAAACGCCGATTATATCCAGTAGTTCCTGCATGACCAGCTGAACGGCTCTACATAGGCCGAGACGGGCCCGACTGAGCCCCTCGTCATCGACCAGCACGCGGTGCTTGTTGTAAAACTGGTGAAAAACCGAAGCGAGATCTTCCCCGTAACCAACCAGGTGGTGGGGGCCGTAATCCTCGGCGGCCAGTTCGACGATTTCCGGGAACCTGTCCAGAATTTTGATCAATTCGTTCTCCTCGGATTCAACCAGCACTCCAGGATCCAGTCCTTTCGATAAATCATTCGTATTGAGTCCCTCGTCTTCAGCTTCCCGGAAAATACTTGCTATCCTTGTATAGGCGTACTGAAGGTAGTAAACCGGGTTGTCCATGGATTCTTCTTTTGCGAGCTCGTAGTCGAACTCGAGGTGACTCTCCGGCTTTCTCTCCGCCATGAAATAGCGCACGACGTCCTTTCCCAGGTCCTCAACCAGGCTCCGGAGTGTAACAAACTCTCCTTCCCTGGTAGACATCTTTCTGACCTCACCCTCGGACGACAGACTAACGAACTGGTTGACCAGCACCTGGTAGAAATCGTCAGGAAGGCCGAGCTTGCTCAAAGCGGCCTTCATGTTTTCCACGTGCCTCTGGTGATCCGCACCTAGCAATACAAGTGCTTCGTCATAGCCTCTGTCAAACTTGTCGAGGTGGTAAGCTATATCCGGGAGCAGGTAGGTGGGGTCGCCATCGCTTTTCTTGAGAACGACGTCCTGCGGTCCCCCTTCCTCTTCCGCTTTTAACCAGAGTGCACCGTTTTCCCTGTAAGTACCGTCCCTGTCCGAGAGGATTTCAAGTACTTTCTCGACTTCGCCACCCTCGTGCAAGCTTGATTCCCGAAACCAGTTGTCGAACTCCACTCCAAGCAGGGACAGGTCCTCCTTTATTCTATCAACCATTTCGTCCAGCGCCCGGTTCTTGAAGAATTCCCTGGCCGACTCGTCCCATTCGGGGTAACTATCGCCTTGCTCCCCGGCAATTTCTTCAGCTATATCAACCAGGTAATCGCCTTTGTAACCATCTTCCGGTATTTCCGCCTCCTTCCCAAGAGCCTGTCTATAGCGCACCCACAGCGTCCTTGCCAAGAGATCCATCTGCCTCCCTTCATCGTTGAAGTAATATTCCTTATCCACGGAATAACCCAGACGCTCGTAAAGAGAAGCCAGAATATCTCCCAGCACTGCCTGTCTACAGTGACCAACGGTAAGCGGACCCGTAGGATTGGATGATACGAACTCGACCTGAATGCTTTTATCGGAGGAATCAGGTAATTCGGTAAGCGGGCCTTCCTCGGAAATGATCCGGGTTAGAGTTTTGCTGAATAGTAAAGACGATAGCTCAAAATTTATAAATCCCGGTCCGGCAACGGAGACATCTCTAAAGCCATCGAAGTCGATTCCGGTAGCTATTTTCTCGGCAAGCTCCCTCGGAACCTCTTCGTTTTTGGAACCGAGCTCCAAAGCAATGCTGGATGCATAATCACCAAACTCGGGGTTGGAAGGGGTATCCACGGGAACCTCTTCCCCGTCAATCCCAAACCCGAGCTCCCGCAATCTTTTAGCTAATACCCTTCTTATTTCTTTTTTGATCATAACAAATTGTAAATACGGAAGTCCACGAACTCCATGAAAGAATTAAGGGAGAGAAGACAATCCGGAATCGGAGTCGTCGTTAATCCCCTTTTTGGTTAATTACAAACTTTATCCCGGTCTTTTCCTCGCCTTCTATTTCCAGATCGATGAAGCCAGGGATAATGCTCAGCTCTTTCCCTTCCCCGTCCAGCAAACGGCGGGAAATAGCTATTGCCTTAACAGCCTGATTCACTGCTCCCGCCCCAATCGTATGGGCTTCGACTATGCCATCCGACTCAATTGCTCCGGCAATTGCCCCGGCTACTGAATTAGGATTGGAACTCGATGCCACCTTTAAAATTTCCATATCCCATACCTCCAGCTATACCTTTTTTAATAAAGCAATGACCACGGATCTAAAAATGGTTAACAGACCAATTAAGTCGGAACGAGCGCATCAAAATACCCGCGGATGTTCGGTTGTAGCCAAGTATTTATTCAAGAAGAATTTTAATAGAAGGTGAAAAATATATCAACTTTTGACGCTGTTTACTCGAAAATACTGGGGAGAGGAGACGAATTCAATCCTTTAGGTTCATTATTTTATCCAGATTAATTCGGTCCGCCTCCCTGCCATCGATTTCTTCCTTTGGAGTCTCCAAAACAAGTGGAATTCCCTGAAGGCGCGAATCGTTGATAAGGGCAGCAAAACCAGCTTCCCCTATTTTACCCCGACCTATGTGGGCATGCCTATCTTTATTCGAGCCCAGCTCACCGACGGAATCGTTGAGGTGGATTAACCCTAGGTTTTCAAGGCCGATTTGATCTTCAAACTCCTCCAGTGTCCCGTCAAGTCCTGAACTCGAACTAAAATCGTAACCCGCCGCGAAGCCGTGACAGGTATCGATACAGACGCCACAACGTCCCGGATTCCCTAAGTAATCGAGAGTCCTGGCCAGCTCCGAGAAATCGGCACCGAGCGTGGTCCCGCTTCCGGCGGTATTCTCCAGCAACAGCTCAACCTCCGAGTTCTGGAACTCCTGCGCACCCATGACTTCCTCCAGAGCTTCTGCCAGTCTGTCGAGGCCGGCCTCCATGCCCGAACCTGTATGGGCACCGATATGGGTATTAATCGAGTCGATCCCGAGTTCATCCGCCCGCCTTATCTCCTCCTTCAGGCCGTCCTTCGACTTTTCCCAGAGGTCGTCCTTTGGAGAAGCCAGGTTGAGCAGGTAGCTCGTGTGGGCAACTACGTACTCAATTCCGTTTTCATCGCTTTTCTCCTTAAAGTTTTCTATTTCATCTTCCCGTAAATCCCGGGTACTCCATGACCTGACGTTATGGGAAAATATTTGAAAGGCATTTACGTTCAGGTCGGCAGCGCGGTCGACGGACTTGTCTATACCGCCGGCGATAGAAAGATGAGCCCCTAACTTCATATCCAGTTCGGCCGGGTTATTACTCATTTAAATTAAATAACCTCCTGGCGTTTTCACTGGTGGTCTCGTTTACTTCCTCAATGGGCAAGTCCTTTATTTCTGCCACCTTCTCGGCGACGAATTCGACGTAACTGGGCTCGTTCCGTTTCCCTCTGTTGGGAACAGGGGTCAAAAAGGGAGAATCAGTCTCCAGGACGAGCTTTTCCATCGGTAATTCCCGTACGGCAGCTCGTAATTCCTCCTCTCCGTCGAAAGTCAGCGGTCCGCTCAATCCAAGGTAAAATCCGAGCTGAATAAATTCTTCCCCTAGCTTTTCGTCCCCGAAAAAACTATGGATCACGCCACTTGGAGGGTTCTTCTGATTTAATATGCTCAATAAATCATCCGTGGAATCCCTGTTGTGGATCGAAACCGGCAAATCTCTCTCCGCCGCCAGGTCGAGCTGGGCCCGAAAGGCTCTCTTTTGGGCACCGCGGGGTGAATTTTCCCTGTAATAATCAAGTCCGATTTCACCTATCGCCCTCACCACATCGGAACGACATAGTTCAGCGAGCTCGCTGAGCGCGGGGGGGTCCAGTTGATCGGCCTCGTGTGGATGAAACCCGGTCGCGGCGTAAACGTTGCTGCTTTCTTTTGCCATCTCCACCGACCTGTAGCTTGATGGTAAATCCAGCCCCATGTTAATAAAACCTACTGAGGCTTCTTCTGTTCTCCTTATAACGTCGGACCTATCCCCATCGTATCTATCCATATCCAGATGGGCATGAGTATCAATTAATTCGTATTTCATGAACTGGATCCTCGATGGTTTCTCCATTCAGAAAGTACTGAACCAAGGTGGTTAATGGTATCGCCCGGCTGAAGCGAATCGACTCCACGCTTCTTCACTCCAAGTTCACCGGCCCGGCAGTGGAGCCAGGCTCCTAGCCGCGCAGCGGTAAAGGGCGGTAAACCCTGGGCAAGAAAGCTACCGATCAAACCCGTCAGTACGTCGCCGCTTCCCCCTTTGGCCATTCCGCTATTCGGGCAGTCTGCCAGGGCCAGGGCGCCATCTGGCGAAGCTATAACGGTTGGCACGCCTTTCAATAAAAGGGTAACGCCCCACTCTTCGGCCAGATCCGGTACGAGGTCAAACCTTCTCCTGTCGACCTCCTTCGGGTCGGGATCGAGCAGATATGCAAGTTCACCTGGGTGCGGAGTGAGCACTGCTTTATCCAGATTCTTCAGGTCATCCCTGTTATCCGAGAAACCGACAATTCCGTCTGCATCCAGAACTACGGGCCGAGAGGTTTGCTCGAGCAAGCTCCTTATAACCCGGCCAGTACCTTCCCTCCGTCCAACCCCGGGACCTACGGCCAGTGCATCCTTGCCTTCCGCGGCCTCCAGAAGTTCGTCCAGGCTTTCCGGGCAGAAAGCTCCTTCCCTGTCCGACACCGGTACCGACAGCGCTTCTCTGAGTCCCGAAGCAAATATTTCGTTCAGGGATTCCGGACCGGCCAGAAATACCAGGCCCGCCCCGGAACGCAGTCCCGCTTCCGCTGCCAGAAGGGGCGCTCCCGTCATTCCATCCGCCCCCCCAACAACGAGCAACCTGCCGAAGTCACCTTTATGGTCTCCAGAAGGCCGATCAGGGAGCAAGGACCTGGCCAGTTCGTCGTTCATACCCGGCCACAGACCCGGTACGCTATTAACGAGCTTACTCGGGTAGCCGACGGAGACGACTTCTTGCCGGCCGACGTACTCGCTTGCTTCCGGTCTCAGCGTCCCCTGCTTGTAAAGCCCCATCGTAATTGTTAAATCTGCCTTAACGGCTTTTCCCGGAGGATTACCCGTATTCGCAGGGAGCCCGGAAGGTAGGTCTATAGCAATTTTCCTGGATTCGGAGTCGTTAATTCGTGCAACGAGGTCAGGATAGTTACCTCGCAACTCGCCTTCTATCCCAATACCAAAAATTGCATCGACGATGACGGAGGGATTCGATTCAACTTCCCGAATTAGCCCCGCGTAATCGGGGGAGCAGTAACGGACTTTTTCCGTCATCCTTTCCAGTATCTTGGCGTTCCGGCCGGTTTCAGGAGATAGCTCCCCGCGGTCGCCGAGAACGAAAGCCTCGACCTGGTAGCCGCGGTCTAGTAAACGCCTGGCAACGACCAGACCGTCACCGCCGTTATTCCCCTTGCCCGCGATAACCAGAACCCGGTTGGATTCAGGTGACAGCTCCTCTTCAATGAGCTCGGTTGCATTTCTTCCCGCATTCTCCATCAGGACAGGGGAAGGAATTTCCCAATCTTCAATGGCTTTTTGATCCAGCTCTTTGACCTTTTCTGATGTCGTTACGTATTTCATAGGTTAATTTTATTATACCCGGTGATTTCGGACAACCAGTTAACTGAACGGACCTAATAAGTCAACATGTTCAACCAACTTAATTAGTTTCTCGAGTTCAATTTTTAAATCCAGTTGACTAAAGGGTGCTCTGGAGTTAAAATATCTTTGAATAGTTGAGCAATTTAGTCTACTTTTGCAATGTAAGAGCAATCCAGAAAATTTAGGTGATAAAATGCTAACAGTTGACAACTTGGAAGTTAGTTCAAACGGGGAAGATATATTAACCGGCCTCGACTTTCAGGCCGAAAAAGGTGGGCTACACGTAATAATGGGGCCTAACGGCTCTGGAAAATCCACCTTCTCAAAGACGCTGGCCGGACACCCGGACTACGACAACTACTCCGGCTCAATCAGGTTAAACGGCCAGGAGGTTTCAGCCTTATCTCCAGGAGAAAGGCTGGAAGAGGGTTTGATGCTCGGTTTCCAGCACCCGCCGAAAATCGAAGGTGTTAGAATAAGGCGGTTCTTAAACGACATCCTGGAAAACCAGAATGGTTACGATAACCCGGAAGCCAGGGAAGAAGCGATAAGTTCCGCGGCCGAAGATCTGGGTTTTTCCGAAACCGAGCTCGACCGGGGTATAAACGACGGCTTCTCCGGGGGAGAAAGGAAACGGCTGGAATTGATGCAGGCCAGGTTGATCAAGCCCGACTTCCTGGTACTTGACGAACCGGACAGCGGAATAGATGTGGACTCCCTTGATCTGATTTCCGACCAGATAAATTACCTGCACGACCGGGGAACCGCAATAATACTGATCACCCACTACGGTGATACGCTCTCGAACCTAAAGCTGGACGAGGTCGAGGTTCACTTATTTAAGGATGGTGAGATCGTAAAGTCCGGATCCAGCTTTTTAGCGGGCGAAGTAGAAGAAAAGGGCTTCAATCGGATCTACGAGGAGTGTGGTTGCAATTAAAATGAAAACAGACACGGCGAACGTTCCAGAAATCGAAAGTCAGATCGACGAACTTACCGAGGGGAAGGACGAACCCGAATGGGTCACGGAAGCCCGTTACAGGGGAATGCGCAAGTTCGAATCCGCACCGTCCAAGGACCCAATAATTTCCGATCCACTTGACTTCATCGCCAAACGCGAGGAGACACCCGCGGACGATATAGAAAGCCTCGATGATCTGCCGGACGACACGAAAAACCTGCTGGACGAACTCGGAATAAGCGAAATGGAACAGAAAGCACTCCAGGGGTTAACCATCCAGGACGATACCGGAATGATCGACTCCTCCTTCCGGGAAAAATGGGAGAAAAGGGGCGTGATAATGGCCCCGATGGAAGAAGCAATAAGGAAGTACCCGGAAGCACGGGAAAGGTTCATGCAGCTGTACGACCCGGGAGAAAGCAAACTTGCGGCCTACCATACCGCGGTATGGAACGGCGGCGTCTTCCTCTGGATCAAGGAAGGGGTAAAGGAAGAAATCCCACTTCACCTCTTCTTTCTGATTCAGCAGGAAGCGCTGGCCCAGGCTCCCCATATAGTTATCATGGCCGAGCCGAACAGCGAAATAAAACTAATAGAGGGTTGCACCTCACCGATTCTTTCCCGGCACTCGCTCCATCTCGATATGACGGAAGCCTACATAGGGGAAAATGCAAAAGTAGATTTGACGGTCCTGCAAAACTGGCCGGAATACGTCCACACCCGTCCGACCCAGAGGGGTAAGATCGCGAAAAACGGCGAACTATCGATAACCTCCGTCGGTCTCGGACCGGGGAAGTCAAACATCACCGATCCCAGGTACTGGGTTGAGGACGGAGGCCGGGTCGAAATCAACAGCATAATACTGACAAAAGAGGACTCGCACGTCGATCTCGGAGGTAAAATCTACCTTGAAGGTGAAGAATCGACCGGCATCAACAACAGTAAAGCCGTCATAATGGACGAATCGAAAGTAATTACCCGGGGGACAATAAATGCCAGAAACTCCGGAACGAAGGGTCATATCAGCTGTGACGCTCTGGTCATGGAGGACGGAGCTTCCATGGAAACTTATCCCGGTCTTTCATCGCGGGTCGACGACGCGGAACTCTCGCACGAGGCGGCAATCGGGAAGATAAAAGAGGAAGAGCTATTTTACCTGATGAGCCGAGGGCTTGACGAGGACGAAGCGACTCAGTTGATCGTCCAGGGCTTCATAGAGCCGGCCATAGAGGACCTGCCGGAGGAGTACCTCTCGGAAATAAGGAAAATAATTGAGCTATCGGTTCAGGGGGAAATGTAACGGACTTATCCGCACGATTTCCCTCTGGAAACGACAACATTTCCGGAGCCAGGGAGCCACTCGCCTTGAGCCCCGCTGGCCGAGCTGACAAG
>CAZNVA010000028.1:0-12478 GCA_964576335.1 uncultured Thermotogae bacterium
TCTTCGAACAGTTCTACGAGAGCCAGGTATTCGTCGGCCAGCTCAGAACCAGACTTGGGATATCAGGAATGGAAACGGAAGGCCCGGAAAAGGCCGCGGAATCGCTTCTGGAACTAATTGGAGAGTAAAGTTTCGGAGTACGAAATAACAAATCCCCCGCTTGAAGGCGGGGGATTTGTTTCCTAAAAGAGTTAATATTGAAGTTGTACTTAGACCCAGCCGCGCAGTTCCATGGCCTCGGCCACTTTTTCGATTGATACCATGTAGGCAGCCGTCCTGTTGTCCACGTCTTCTTCCTGAGCTCTCTCGTGTACGTTGAGGAAAGCCTTCGTCATTTTCTTGTCCAGACGTTCGTAAACTTCCGATTTCGACCAGTAATAACGGTCACGGTTTTGAACCCACTCGAAGTAGGATACCGTCACTCCACCGGCGTTACAGAGAAAGTCCGGAATAACGTATACCCCGTTCTCGTAAAGAATCTCGTCAGCTTCCGGAGTAGTCGGACCGTTTGCCGCCTCGGCAACCACTGCAGCGTCCACGTTTCCGGCGTTCTCCTCAGTCAGGACGTTTTCAATAGCTGCAGGAATTAGGACCTCGACGTCGAGCCCGAGCAATTCCTCGTTAGTTATTTGTTCGCCTCCACCGAACCCTTTAACGGAACCGTTTTCGCGCTTGAATTCCTTTGCAGCCTCAATGTCGAGTCCGTCTTCGTTATAAACGCCGCCACTCGAATCACTAACCGCCACCACGTTACAGTCAAGCAGTTCCTCTATCAGCGTGGCTGAGTAGTAACCGGCATTACCGTAACCCTGAATCGCTATCTCTGCATCGGAGAGGGTAATACCCAGCTTCTTTGCCGCTTCCCTGATGGTGTAGATTACCCCTCGGGCCGTGGCGTCACCTCTCCCCTTTGAGCCTCCAACTTCCACGGGCTTTCCCGTAATGACACCGGGCGCGTTAACTCCCTTTGATTTGCTGAATTCGTCCATCATCCATGCCATCATTTGTGGATTCGTGTATACGTCAGGAGCCGGTATGTCCTTATCCGGACCGATATAGTTCGAAATTGCCCTGATGTAACCGCGGGATATCCTTTCCAGTTCGGGCTGAGAAAGTTCTTTTGGGTTACATACTACTCCACCTTTTCCGCCGCCGTAAGGAACGTCAGCTACGGCCGTCTTCCAGGTCATCCAGGCCGCCAGTGCTTTAACCGTATCCAGCGTCTCGTCCGGATGGAACCTCAATCCGCCTTTTGTCGGTCCAAGCGCGTCGTTGTACTGAACCCTGTACCCCTTGAACGTTTCCGTGGACCCATCATCCATTTCAACCTGAAAGTTGACTATAAACGTCCGCATTGGTTCCCTCAATGCCTGATGGACTGATTCCTTCAGGTCCAGGACCTCCGCGGCTTTATCCAATTGTCTTTGAGCAGTCTCGAATGGATTAACTTCTGACATTTTTTCCCCCTCTTAGAGATTATTTTTCGACGGTAATATTGTTACCATATTCACAGTTCAATGTAAAATTATCAAGCTATGATCTCACTTACCAGGACATTTTTTCGCAACTTCTTCCCTTATATCCACGTCCCCATACGCTTCGTCAAAATAACTGGAGAACTCGGCGGCAAGCTTCTCAGCCCGTTTCTCGTACTTTTCGGGATCATCCCAGGTTTCCTTCGGGTTCAAAACACGGTCGGGTACTCCAGGACAATTCGTCGGCCGTTTAAGGTGAAATACTCCGCCTTTCGGTTCTTCCCATTCCTTCATAAGACCTTCCAGTGCCCCATCCACCATTGCCCTGGTATATTCAAGGTCAATTCTTTCCCCTTCTCCGTAAGGTCCTCCAGTCCAGCCCGTGTTTACAAGGTAGACGTCGGTCCCGTGTTTCTCCATTTTTTCCCCAAGGGCCTCGGCATAGACGTCCGGATTCCGCGGCATAAATGGCTGACCAAAAAACCGGGAAAAACAGGCCTCAGGCTCCTCCAGTCCCGTTTCCGTTCCGGGAATTTTGCTCGTATACCCCATGAGAAACCAGAGCATGGCCTGGTTTCGGCCGAGCTTGGATATCGGCGGAAGTACACCATTTGCATCTGCTGTCAGGAATAATATCGTCTTGGGATGACCAGACTTCGAAGAAGCCTTTACGTTAGATAGATATTTCAGCGGGTAAGAACCCCTGGAGTTCCTCGTAAGCCGAGAATCGTGGAAATCAAACTCTCCATTAGGGTACATCAGGGCATTTTCCACGATCGCCCCGTGATCACGAAAGTCCTCTTCGTGGTTGATTGCATCCCAGATTTCCGGCTCCTCGTCTTTTTCGAGATCTATCAGCTTTGCGTAGCAACCGTTCTCAAAGTTTGCTATTCCGTTTTCACCCCAGCCGTGCTCGTCATCGCCGAGAAGTGCCCTGTTCGGATCAGCGGATAACGTAGTTTTCCCCGTACCGGAAAGACCCAGGAGCAGGGCAGAATCTCCATTTTTACCTTCATTAGCGGACGAATGAAGTGGTAGTACGTCCTCGTCCGGCAAAAGGTAGTTCATGACAGTAAACATCAGTTTTTTTACGGTCCCGAGGTAAGCGGAACCAATTACGACGCCAAGAAAGTTCTCAAAATCCATGGCAACTATCATTCTTGAAGTCCTTCCCGCGTCAGTCCTCCGCAACCTACCTTTGTATCTTTCCCTCTCAAGTTTGTCGTACGGCAGGACAAGCAGGTCAAAGACCTCGTCCGAAAACGTGCTTTTCTCTAAGTCAGCAGGTGGCGGGCGGAACATATTTAAAGTAAAGAGTGAAGTCAACGCGTGATCGGTTAGGGTCCTTGTAGGAAGAGCATAGGAAGAATCTGCCCCTATAACTCGGTTCGTCTGGAAGAGCTCTTCCTTTTGAGAAAGTAATTCAAGCGCGTCATCGTGAACAAGTTGGAAAGTTTCGGGTTCAAGCGGAACGTTGTTCGGTGAACTCCAATCTATCTCGTCTTCGTATTCCTCCCGCCTGACTATAACTGTATCCTTCGGACTTCTTCCGGTGGACTCTGGCGGAGTCCACGTAGATAGTGCACCGTTCTTACTTACCAGGGCTTCACTCCGTTCAACTGCCAGCTCAATTAAAGCACTTCTCGAGAGGTCCTTATGGAGATTCGATTTATTCTCCAGGACCTCTTCCAACCCCTCGTTGGAAGATAATTCTATGCTCATAACCCCTCCTTTTCGAAAATCGTCAGATCTCGTGCCAGACTTCGGCGGTCCTTTTTATACCTTCTTCCAGCTCTGTCGTTTTAAGAGCGGGAAAAGGAAGTCGGACGAAACCTTCACCTCCTTTTTCGGGGAAAAAGCCGTTGGGCGAAGAAAATACCACTTCCCGTTTTTCCACAAGCCGGTAAAACTCCTCCGCTTTACCCGGGTCGGGTAACCAGAGACCGACGAAAAAGCCGCCTTCTGCTTCGACCCAGTGAGACTCGGGAAAGTAACGTTCTAGACTATCCAGAGTAGCCCGTAACCGCGGTCGATATAGGGCCTTCAGCTTTTCAACTCGTTGTTCGAGCCAACCGTCCTTGAGTAACCACTGGACTATTCCCTGGCTGAGCTGGTTCGGGGATATATACGTATCCTCCGCGTATTCAGCGAGTTGATCAGTAATTTCCCGGCTTCCCACCAGCCAGCCAATCCGGATTCCCGGACAGACGAGCTTACTAAGCGAAGAAATTTGGAAGACCGCTCCCGGATTAAAGCTTCTAATCGTCGGTACGTCCTTTCCCTCGTAGCGCAAACGACGGTATGGTGAATCCTCGATGACCTCAAAACTCTGGTTTTCAGCAAGTTCCGCGATTTGTTTTCTTTTTTCTTTCGAAGTCGTGGTTCCAGTTGGGTTCTGGAAGTCGGGAATGGTGTAAAGCATTTTCGGGTCCTGTTCATCGAAGACTCTATTCAACTCATCGCAGTCAATTCCATCCTCTTTTAAACCTATACCAGTGACCTCCAAACCGGCCCGCCTGAAAATCTTCAGGGCTCGATCGTAAGTCGGGCTCTCCACGAGAACGGTATCCCCGGAATCCAGGTAGTGATTCGCTATAAGGTCAAGGATCTGCAGGGATCCGTTTGCTACAAAGAGTTGAACTTCCGAACTCTCTGGGTAAAAACCGGCCAGAATTTTCTTTAAGGGCGGGTATCCCCCCGAATTACCGTATCGGAGCAGATCGCTCCTCGTATTCCGCGGCAAATCGGAAAAAACTTCAGCTATATCCTCAAAAGGCAAGGATTCCTCGGCAGGAATCCCTCGGTTAAAGTGAATCGTTTCTTCTTTTTGCTTCATCTTAACTCCTGATGGAAGAATCATCCCGGCAGTTTCCACGGAAACCGGGTCTTTTGATGAAAATTTTGGCGCTACTCTTACCAGGAAAAGAATCCAATTGTATCAATCTTTTCGGCGATACAGTGGGGCAGCACCCCTCCGCCATATTTTACCCCCTGACGTAGAAACATGAGATATACTTGGTTTATATTGTTCAATAAGCTTATCCCGTAATTTATAAAACTTCTCCTTTACTGCTGTCAAATGGTTTTCAACTGTTCCCGATCCCGAACCCGGTCAAATAAACTCTCGCAGAAAAGAAAAACCCCGTCCGGAAAGGACGGGGAACTACGACAAATTTCTCCCGGTCAATTAACCATAAAATACTTCGTAAATCTCCTTAACGATAGGCTCTACCCCACCCGGTCCGGTCATGAACTGCATCCCAAAGTCAGTAACGACCTTTTGCAGGTAGTTACCATCACCGAGGGAACTCATCAGCTTTTCTCTCGTATTCACCGGCTTCCTTTCTCCCGTCACTACGACGGAAACGACTGAGACGGGGTGGTTTTTCTCGTACCCATTCCTGGGGATTCCCTCCACGTCATTCGGCAGTATTGCCAGACTATCACGACCTTCAAGGTGAATTAAGTCCGTTGCTTTCCCTTTCAGGAATTCATCTCGGTTTATCTCCCTGCTTTTACCTTTTATCATGGTAAATTTTCCGTTCGTTACGATACCGACAGAAAGCCCTTCCGGGGCCGATTTTTTTCCAACGATCGTCTCGCTTTCACCGTTCCATGGGCACTTTACGCGGATCGGTATTTCTGATTTCTTAGCCTTTTCCACTGCCGAGCTATGGACGATTTCGGCCCCGTTCTCGGTCAACCTGGCGAGTGAGGCCCGAGATATACGGGAAAAGTAACGGGGGTTCTCCACTATTCCAGGATCGGCAACTGCAACGCCAGGAACGTCAGTGTATAGCTCGACAAAATCGGCATTTAGCTGTTTCGCAACCGCCATGGCCGTAGTGTCACTCCCTCCCCTTCCCAGCGTGGTAACCTCCCCCTGAACGGTTCTGCCCTGAAAGCCAGCCAGGACTACAGGTTTTCCCTGAGCTGTATAGTGATTTATCCTGACGGGGTCGATATCGATAATGTCGGCGTCCCCAAAGTTGTCGTTAGTAAATATTCCGGCCTTACCCCCCGTCATTGGTACGGAGGCATAGCCCTCGCTATCCAGATAATGAGAAAAAAGCGATGCAGATATTGTCTCTCCGCAGGACATCATCAGGTCCTTCTTCCTGGAATCCACTTCGGGAGAAACGTCCTCAAGTAGTTCTATCAACGTATTCGTGGCGTACGGGTCACCTTCGGAACCCATGGCGGAAACGACGACAACTACCTCATCGCCGTTCTCCAGGCTCTCAATCACTTCCCTTGCGGCAAGATTGATTCGGGCCTCGTTCTTCAGAGAAGTTCCGCCAAATTTCTTCACAACTTTCGCCATGCTACCACCTCTAAAAGGTAAATCAAGCTATATAAGATCCCTTCTTGCTAGTTCTTCAGCAATCTGGACCGTATTTAAGGCCGCACCTTTTCTCAGGTTGTCCGAAACCACCCAGAAGTTGAGCCCGTTGTCAACAGTGGGATCGTTCCTGATCCGCCCCACGTAAACTTCGTCCTTCCCTTCAGCCTGAATTGGTAGCGGGTACTCGTTATTTTCCGGATCGTCTTGAACTACGACCGAATCCTTTTCCTCTAACAGTTTACGTGCCTTTTCTGGGTCCATCTGTTTTTTCGTTTCGATGTTTACCGATTCTGCATGGGATCGATAGATGGGCAATCGCACGGCCGTCGGGCTGACAGAAATCGACTGTTCCATTATCTTCTGCGTCTCGTTGACCATCTTCATCTCTTCTTTGGTATAATCGTTTTCCTGAAATACGTCTATGTGAGGCAAGGCATTAAAGGCGATTTGATGCGGGTACACCTTAGCCTCCGGCTCTTCTCCCTCTACTATGCTCTCGGATTGACTCTTTAGCTCTTCAATCGCGTCGACGCCGGAACCAGAGACCGCCTGGTAGGTAGAAACCACGACCCGCTCTATTTCGAACGCCTCGTGAAGTGGTTCCAGTGCGACGACCATCTGAATGGTAGAGCAGTTCGGATTGGCAACTATTCCGTCATGCCAGTCCAGGTCCTCCGGATTAACTTCCGGAACCACGAGAGGTACGTCTGGGTCAGTACGCCACTGGCTGGAATTATCCACTACGACGGTTCCAGAATCGGCAGCCATCGGAGCCAGCTCTCTGGAGGCCTCCGCCCCTGCGGACATAGTAACTACGTCACATTCCGATAGAGATTCCTCCGTCGGGACCTCACAGGGGATTTCCCTTCCGTCAAACTCCGCCATTTCTCCTTCCAGTTCCGGCCGTTCGTACATTTTTACTTCTCCAATATCCAGATCTCCGGCGGGCATTATTTTCCTCATCTGTTCGCCAACCGCGCCGAGAGCTCCAATTATTCCAACACAGTACTGAGACATTACTACCTCCTCCGGTCTTAACCGGTAACTAAATATTCACTGCCCTCTTCTCGTATCGACCATCGAATTCATATCCGCGAGCACGCCGCTTGCCGTGACCTTAGTACCTGCACCGGGCCCCTGCACCACTAGAGCGGGCGCCTGATAGTTCTCGCTCTTTATCTCGATTACGTTCGCCGTACCCGGACCACCAGCGAGCGAAGAGCTCTTTTTCACGGTTTCGAACCCAACCTTCACCGTATCTTTCTTTATCCTTGCCACGTAACGACCACGTCTTCCCGATTCCTTGGCGTTACTAATCTTTTCCTGGATTTCCGGATCAAACCGGTCGAGAAACTGCCGGAGTTCCTCCTCCCCGTACTCCCTCTCCTCGAGCGGCACCAGGGGGACGACCTCGACGTCCTCCAGCGACACGTCCCTGCCGATCGTCCGACCGAGTATCACTGCTTTCCTGTGAACGTCGTTCCCGACCAGATCTTCGACGGGGTTCGGTTCCGTGTAGCCATTCTCTTTTGCTTTCATTACTACTTCTTCAAGTGGCTTTCCTTCTTCAAGTTCCGATAATATATAGCTCAACGAGCCACTCAGAATCGCAGCGATTTCTCTTACCTCGTCCCCGCCATCAATCAACCTTTGTAATGTTGATATCACCGGCAGTCCTGCACCTACAGTCGCTTCGTACTTAAGTCCGGATTCCGTTAACCGGCGGAAACGACTTAACCCCACCTCGGTCAGGGGGATTTTGTTGGCCATAGCAACTTTCCAACCCTCGGACAGCGCGCTTTCGTAGTAATCAGCAATACCGGGTGAATCAGTTACATCCACCAACATCCCGTAATCGAGATCCCGAAAAATAGGGTCCAACTTTTTCAGTTCATAGCTGGATTTCCCTTCCAGGTTGGCCAGGCTCTTTCCGGATCGCTTTGCTTCCTCTATCTCCTCAAGCTCTTCTTTACCAAAACCATCCCTATCAATTAATACCCCGGAACTATCCGCTATACCCACGTACCTGTAACCGGGCATGTTATGGTCCGAAGACCTCGTATTCTCCACGTAGTTCATCAGCTCCACCCCTACATTTCCGGCACCGAGCTGTACGAGCGGGATGGGGTTAGTCCGTCCCGAATCCTGGCCGGAAAACTCATCTCTTCCACGTAAACTAGTCATTTAAGATCCCTCCGATAGAAATAAATCAAACAACTCCGGCCCGCCGGCGACCGCCTTACCGGATTCACGAGCGGCCGATTCGGAAAAATCTCCTGCCCCCGGTTTGTCCAGTTCATCGGCATCTGAGACGGCAAACGGTACCGAGCCCCGTTCGTGAGTCCCGGACTGCAGGCCGGTTATGTGATCCGTCACTGTCATTATTCGGGTATCGGAATCCCCGGCAAGCGAACTCAGCAGCGGCCCCACTACGAGTTCGTCCACCTTTTCTATTGCCTCCAGCTTTGTGTCCAGCTCCCCCATGTGCGAAGCTTCGTCCGGTGCCTCGATGTGGACGAATACCAGGCTATCCTCCGCGAGACCGTCCAGAGTCGCCTGGACTTTACCTTCGTAGTTCGTGTCAATGAAACCGGTAGCTCCCTCGACATCGACCGGCTCCAGACCGGCGTAACTTCCTATACCTTTTATGAGATCGACGGCGCTAATTACGCTACCCTCAAGGCCGTAGCGCTGCTTGAACGTCGGGATATCCGGCCTGACCCCGGCACCCCAGAACCAGATACCGTTCGGCGCACCGGAAAAATCGGCAAGGATTTTTCTGCCCTGCTCCTGTAACTTAACCAGGGCGTCCGAGCCGGCTCCTTCCGGCAGGTGTTCGGCCACGGACTGATCCGATATGTCGTGCGGCGGTGTCAGGTCCGCTTTTTCCCAGTCCAACTCGTTCCTTCCACCCTTCCATACCATCAGGTGACGGTAACTTACTCCGCTGTAAAACCGGAACTTTCCCCCGCCAATTGATTCGTCCATCTCCCTGATCACCGTTTCCGCCTCCGAATCGGAGGGATGACCACCGCTGTAGTCCTCCATTATGCTTCCGTGACCATTTTCGCCGAACTTAACCAGGTTGCAGCGGAAGGCCACGTCGTCCGGACCGATCTCGACCCCCTGCCCCCGGGCCTCAAGGGGTGCTCGGCCGGTAAAGTGTTCTTCCGGGTTCAAACCCATGAGGCTGATGTTTCCGACCGAACTACCGGGGGGAAGCGATGGCGGGATCGTTTCAACTAGCCCGATTCCCCCTCTACCGGCCACTGCGTCCATGTTCGGCGTATCCGCAGCCGCCAGTGGAGTCAAACCGGAAAGTTCTTCCTGGGGCCGATCGGCCATCCCGTCCCCCTGGACTATTACGTACTTCATAAACCAGCTACCTCCAGAACCTCGTCAACGTTGTTACCGACCGATTCCGGCTCTTCGCTGGACTCGATCGCGATATCCGGATCCTTCAACCCGTGCCCGGTCAAAGTACATGTCACCACGCTTCCCTGGTCAAAATAACCGGTCCCATCCTTCTTGAACAGTCCGGCGACAGAGGCGGCCGAAGCCGGCTCACAGAAGACCCCTTCCTTATTAGCCAGGGCCCGATAAGCTTCTACCAGCTCCTCATCGGTTGCTTTTCCGATGTCCCCGCCGGATTCGTCCCGAGCGTTCTCCGCTTTTTCCCAGCTTGCCGGATTACCTATTCTGATCGCGGTCGCGACCGTCTCCGGGTTGTCCACTTTCTGGCCGTCGACTATCGGCGAAGCACCCGCGGCCTGAAACCCGGTCATCTTTGGCAGATTATCCGTTACCCCGGCCTCGTGGTACTCCTTGTAACCCTTCCAGTAAGCAGTTATATTTCCCGCGTTGCCCACCGGAAGCATGTGATAGTCCGGAGCCCTCCCGAGGAAGTCGGATATCTCAAATGAAGCGGTCTTTTGACCCTCTATCCTGTTGGGATTCAGGGAATTGACCAGAGTAACCGGGTAGTTTTCCGATATCTCGAGAACGAGCTCGAGCGCTTCGTCAAAATTTCCGTCTATCTGCACGACCTGTGCTCCATGCATCATCGCCTGAGATAGTTTTCCAAAGGCTATTTTGCCTTCGGGAATAACCACTATTGCCTTCAGCCCGGACCGGGCCGCAAAAGCGGCGGCCGAAGCGGACGTGTTACCAGTTGAAGCACAAATTACTGCCTCTTCCCCCTTCTCGACGGCTTTGGATACTGCTACGGTCATACCTCGATCCTTGAAGGAACCGGTCGGGTTCGCGCCTTCGTACTTTAAATACACTTCTAAATCGTCTTCGAGCTTTTCTTCCAAACTATCAGCCCGGATCAACGGGGTGTTACCCTCGGTCAAACTTACTATATTTGCTCTATTCTCCAGCGGTAAATAATCAAAGTACTGGTCAAGTACACCTTTCCACTGCATGGAAACCTCCTGAATAAACTAGAATAAGCTAAGTGAATTTTTTGCTGGTTGAAATCTAAAACTAAAAGTTTTTAAAGAGAAAGAGTCTTGTTAGGATAGGGATAATGGAGGGATAGAGTTCCCTCCCGTCATGCTACTGGACGTCGTCAGAATTGAGACGGAAGAGGTACCGGAGACAAACGTTGAAAGCGAGCTGTAAAAATTGTTACTAGCTGTCCGTCTTTTCATTGACAATCCTCTTCCTAAAGGAAAATTAGATTTACATTATACTAACGAAAGGTGTTTTCCCTTTCAAGTGCTTTTTTATATATAATTGACCCGGAACACCCAGCACGGTAGTTAATTAATGTAACCCCGGTTCTAGTTAAAAAATAAAAAAACCCCGCGACCTATTTTTGGCCGCGGGGCGGTTTCGTACGACGAGAAAATAAGAACTCCGTTAAGCCTCTAGTTCGTTTTCCCTGTATTTCCGAAGTCCCCGGAAGGTTCCAAAGACGAGAACGATAAGCAGGAACATCAGGGGAAAGGCGGTAGCAATGGAGGCAGTTTGAATTACGCTCAGACTGCCAGTTGCAGCCAGGACCGCACCGATCACCCCGAGTGCTACTCCCCAGAACACCCTGATATGCTTGTTCGGTTCCTCTTCACCGGAGACGAACATACAGAGGGCCATCGCCGCTCCGTTCGCGCTCGTCAGGAAGAACCCGGCAATCAGGAACAGCACCGCGACCGCGAGTAGCGGAGTCAGAGGCAGGTGCTGAATCGTCGCAAATACCGCACTCTCAAGTCCGTGTTCGCTCAGAGCTCCCGTTATGTCGAACTTTATCCCGGCACCACCAACTACGCCGTACCAGAGGAAGTCGGCAAGCGTCGGTAACAACAACGTCGCCGCGATGGTTTCCCGGATCGTTCTTCCTTTCGATATCCTTGCGATAAACAACGCGACGAAGGGAGCCCAGGCAATCCACCAGGCCCAGTAGAATACCGTCCAGCTACCGAGCCAGTCCAGGGCAGCCTCATTTGCTCCACCCGTAAACAAGCTCATCGGGATGAAGTTCAGGGCGTAGTCACCGATGGCGTTCGTCGTAAGGTTGAGGAAGAAGAGTGTCGGCCCAAAGATGAAGACGAAGAAGAACACAGCGATAAATAGCCACATGTTTACGTCACCGATGAACTTTATTCCCTTCTTCACGCCGGTGTAAACTGCGATCGTAAATATCGCGGTCAGGGCCCCTATAATTAAATATATCCCGTACTCTGGCAATTCCATTCCGTAGTGGTACTTGAGCCCGGACGAGAACTGGAGTGCAATCAAACCAGTCGTGGTTGATAGCCCGCCCACCGTGGCGAATACTCCGATGACGTCAATAACTTTGCCCCAGAATCCTCTGACGCGATCCCCGATCACGTAGTAAAAAGCACTGGAGAGCCGGAAAGGAAGGTCCTTGGTATAACAGGCGTGGGCGAGCGGTATCGTCAGCATGACGTAAATTGCCCAGGGAGTCAGACCCCAGTGGAAGAATGACGTCGTCATTGCGTCATTTGCCGCTGCTGCCGTTTCAGCTTGAGAGCCGAAGAACGGCGGTGGTGTCATGAAGTGATAGGCTGGTTCGGCCGGACCGTAGAACACGATACCGGCGGCAATAGCTGCGCCAAAAAGCATGGAAAACCAGGAGAACTTCGATATTTCCGGTTCGTCGTCCGGTTTTCCAAGCTTCATTTTCCCGTAACTCGAAAATAACATGACAAAAGCCGCACCAACTATGAGAAAAGCGGCGAGCAGCCAGAGCCAGGCCCAGGAAGTCGTCATCCAGCTGAAGACTTCGTTGACCACGTTCTCCATGTTGGTCGGAAAGGCAACCGACCAGACCACGAAACCAACAATCAAAATAGCCGAAAACCAAAAGATATAAGGATCGTAAGATCTTTCGTTCTGTTTTGAATTGGACATGGAAACCTCCTTTTCTATCCGTATTGGTTAAAATGTGTGATGGAATATCAAACTGGCAAGTCCGGCGGTGCAGCTACCCAAAATAGGGGATAGCTCTCCCACCATGGCTACACCGCCAAACGGATACTTGCACAAAACGGTAAAAATGGAATTCGAGATCGAAACGGTACTCTAAGTTACCTTATCCATGTAATCCCTCAGCTTTTCGTCGATCTCGGGATCGAGCGGCGGAGCTTCGAAGTCGTCCAGAATTGCTTCGCAACGTTCGTGAGCCCGCTCG
>CAZNVA010000029.1:0-12137 GCA_964576335.1 uncultured Thermotogae bacterium
GTAGAGGAACTCTTTAGAGTTCCACGTTTCTGGAAGTCTAAAGACTTCCGCTACACCAACTACATGGAGGGCTGAAGCCCTCCGCTACATCAAGAAATGGATCAGGATTTGAAATAGACTTTTCTAACAGAGGTTACCCTCAACCTTTTTAGGATAAACTGGGTAAAAGAGGAAAAATATTACAGAAGGCCGTTCACCGCATCTTCCAACCGCTTTACCGCTTCCTCCAGCCGGTCTATATCCGGCAAATAGGCCAGCCTGAGATGGCCCGGCTTGCCGAAGGCGCTTCCCGGTACCGTGACCACACCGGCTTCTTCGAGCAGCGTGGTGGCAAAGTCCGCATCGTCGGAGGGCTCGCGGCCGAGCTCCTCCAGCAGGCCGGAAATATCGGGAAAGAGGTAAAAACTGCCCGGTGGCGGCGGACATTTAACTCCCGGTAAATTAGCCAGACCTTCGGCCAGTACGTCCCGTTTTTGCTCGAACTCGACGCGGAGCTCCCGGGAGAGCGATAGTTCCTGCCTCAGCGCGGATTCGGCCGCCTTCTGCGAGATAGCGGAAGGGCTCGAGGTTAGATGACTCTGAAGTTTTTCCAGTTCCGCTATATACTTTTTCTCTCCCAGGATATAACCGAGCCTCCAGCCGGTCATCGCGAAGTTCTTCGAAGTGGAACCGACGACAAGTCCCCTGTCGTATCCCGCGGTGGCGAGGGACCAGTAGCGATCCTGGCCGTAGACGAAACCGTCGTAGCATTCGTCGCTGATCAGAAAAAGATCGTCCGCTTTCGCCAGCTCGACCAGTTTCTCCCCCTGACTCTCAGTATAGACACCGCCGGAAGGGTTGCCGGGACTGTTTATCAGGATCGCGACCGTATCCGAACCTATCTCGGGTTCGATTTCCTCCGCCGTCGGCAGGTAATGATTATCCGCGGAGCCGGCCACAAATACGGGATCGGCGCCGGCGAGTTTTACCTGGGTCGGGTAGCTTACCCAGTAGGGGCGGGGAAGGATTACCTCGTCCCCATCGTCGTATAACAGCTGGCCGATTTCAAAGAGGGCGGTCTTCGCCCCGTCGGTTGCCATGGCCTTCCAACCGTGGTTGTCCAGCCCGAAGACCTTTTCATACCTTTCCCTGATCGCTTTCTCCAGGTCCGGAAAACCCCCGACCTCCGTGTATCCGGTGAAACCGGACTCGATAGCAGAAATACCGGCGGACCGGACCGATTCCGGCTCTCTGAACCGGGGTTCGCCGGCCCCCAGATCGATCAGGTCACGACCGGAACGTTTTAATTCCTGGGCTCTATCGTTTATCGCCTGTGTTTGAGACTTGGCCAGTGCTCCAGCTCTCTTCGCTAAATCCACGCTATTCGCCTCCCAGATGTTTCACGAGTTTTCGCAATCCTATCTTGTAACCGTCCAGACCCTGACCGGCAATCTGCTCGATCGCGATCGGCTCCACGACTGATTTGCTCCGGAAATCCTCGCGTTCTTCTATATCGGAAATATGCACTTCAACTACGGGCAGTTCAACCGCCTCGAGCGCATCTCGCAAACTATAACTGTAATGAGTCAAAGCCCCGGGGTTGATCAACACACCGGAAGCAGTTTTCCTGTGTTCGTGAAGGAAATCTATCAGTTCACCCTCGTGATTGGACTGGAAAAATTTCAACTCTACACCCAGCTCTTCCGCCAGTTCCGCAAGCGCTTCTTCCACGTAATCCAGCCCCTTATCCCCGTATACCTCGGGCTTCCGCTCCCCCAGCAGGTTCAGGTTCGGTCCGTTGACGACGAGTATCATTTCACCACTCCTCCAGTTCGGTCAGATAGTCCCATGCGGCAGATACTTCCGACTCGGAGATCTCTTTAACGATCGCTTCCCCACCTATTCCCTCCAGTAAAACCGAATTTATCTTTTCCTCTCTTACCTTTTTGTCTCGTTTTACGTATCCCAGCAGCTCCTCGGTAGATAGGTCCCCCGGAAGCGGGGGCAAAGCAAAGTCGGTCAGGCTGCCGACGATCTCTTCCAGGGCTTCCCGAGCGAGGTAACCGCGCCGGGTGGATATCCAGCTTTCGCCGATCATGCCCCAGATTACCGCCTCACCGTGTTTCATCTCCCCGTAGCCGGCCCCGGCTTCTATTCCGTGGCCGAGGGTATGGCCGAAGTTAAGAAGCTGCCGGATTCCTCTATCCTTTTCGTCCTCCTTCACAATATCCGCTTTTATCTTACAGCACCGAGCGATGATCCGTTCCAGTTCCGCCGGTTCGTCGAACTCTTCGAATAGTGCCTGATTTCTATTCACCTCTCGAAAAAGCTCCTCGTCCCGTATCAGTCCGTACTTCAACACTTCCCCCAGCCCGGATCTCACGTCAGCGGGATCCAGTGTCTCCAGCACCGTCGGATCGATGAATACGGCTTCCGGCTGGTAAAAGGTCCCGACCAGGTTCTTTCCCTCCGGAAGGTCGACCGCCGTCTTCCCGCCGACGCTGCTGTCCACCTGGGCGAGCAACGTAGTCGGTACCTGAATAACCGGAATTCCTCTGAGAAAGGTCGAAGCGACAAAACCCGCCAGATCACCGACGACTCCGCCGCCAAAAGCCAGGATAAACGAATCGCGATGGAGCTCCATATCTACCAGGTCTCGATAGAGATTTTTCGCTGTTTCCGGGGACTTCGACCCCTCTCCCGGCTCCACGACCAGCTTCCCGCAATCGTGGCCCGCCTCTTCCAGGGAATCCGTCAGCTCGTCCCCGTAAAGTCGGTCGACCGTCTCGTCCGTGATCACGGCACCATCTATCTTACCGAATCGCTCTTTGACGAATTCCCCGAACCCGGAGAGTGAGTCGGCATCTATGAGAATCGAGTAGGCGGTATTGCCGGGCTCCACGTCAACTGTCTTCATATTTTCCGTTCAATTTACTCGCTATCTCTTCCGCCACCACCTGTGTTCCAGCGCCATTACAGAGCAATGCGAAATCCGCCCGGTTATACTTTGGATGGCGTTTCTTCAGAAGTCGTCTGACCTTTTCCTCTTTCTCTTCCAGGTTCAAATCAGCCAGCAGGGGACGGGACCCGTCCGAGCCGACGCGTTCGATAACCTCCTTCGGACTGACTTCCAGGTAGACCACTACCCCCGTGGACTTCATCCGCTCCCAGTTCTCTTCGTCCATCGGTGCCCCGCCACCGACGGCGACGACCTTCGGGTCTCCCTCGCTGACTTCTCTGATGGTCTCTCGTTCCAGTTCACGGAAGCGGTCCTCACCGTAGTACTCGAATATCTCGGGAACGGTCAGGTCGGTCTTCTTTTCGATCAAATCGTCCGTGTCAACCCACTCCAGGCCAAGCTCTTCCGCCAGGTAAGGTGCAACTGTGGATTTGCCCGCCCCCATAAACCCGATCAGGTAGACTTGTCCCCGTTCCATTTTCTAAACCTCCTCAAACCAATTTTGTATTCTCGCCCTGTGGTTTTCAAAACTTTCCCTTACTTCGTCCAGCGTATCCCCGCCGAATTTATCGAGAAAAGCCCCGGCAACCAGGCTGGCAAGCTCGGCTTCGCCGACTATCGAAGCAGCAGGAACCGCACAGACGTCGGAGCGTTCCTTTGCCGCCTTGCCTTCTTCTCCGCTTACCAGATCGACCGAGTGGAGCGGCCTGGCCAGGGTCGGAATCGGCTTCATGGTCGCCCTGACCCGGAGCGGTTCGCCGTTGCTGACTCCTCCCTCGATTCCACCGGCATTGTTTGTCGAACGGCGAAAACCACGCCCCTCGTCGTGAAAAATCTCGTCGTGAACTTCCGAACCGGGTTTCGATCCGGCCTCTTTGCCCAGACCGATCTCGACGGATTTGATCGCGGGGATACTCATGAAGCCCCCGGCAATTTTACCATCCAGCTTCGCGTCAGCGGAACTGTAGCTTCCAATACCCGGCGGGACTCCCAGGGCGGCAACTTCGAAAATTCCCCCGAGACTGTCTCCATCCTCCTTTGCATTTTCTATTTCGGCCATCATATCTTCTTCAGCATCCCCGTCGGTAGCCCGGACGGGGGAATCATCGGCAAGTTCGTTCCACCTCTCGAGCGGTACCTCCTCCTTATCGGTCGATTCGACGGCCGAACCAATCCTCGTAACCCGGCTGACGATCCTGATCCCGAATTCCCGCAGCAGCGTTTTGCATAGCCCTCCCGCGGCAACCCTGCCGGCGGTCTCCCGGGCGGACGTCCGCTCCAGCACGGGCCGAAAGTCCTCGAACCCGTGTTTCAGGGCTCCAGCCAGATCGGCGTGTCCGGGACGGGGCAGAGTAACCGACTTTCTTTCCTCCGTCTCTTCCCCGGGGGAGATAGCTTCCTTCCAGTTCTCCCAGTCCTCGTTGGCAACCCATAGCACAATCGGCGTCCCGGTGGATTTTCCCTGGTAAAACCCGGAAAGGACTTCGGCTCTGTCCTGTTCTATCTCCATCCTGCCGCCACGGCCGAATCCGCCCTGTCGGCGCCGCAGTTCCCGGTCGATCAGATCCTTATCCAGTTCGACTCCCGACGGGAAGCCCTCGATAAAGGCAGTAATCCCTTTGCCGTGTGATTCACCCGCAGTATTGATTTCTAACTTCAACTGCAATTCACCTCTGCTCTAGCTCATTCTACGGTTCAAATAATCGTCGATAATTGGCTTTAGTCTCCTTTCAGGAAAATCTCATTGACCGGAAACGGGGAGATAATTACTGCCAGTATTTACTCCCCCGATTTTCTAGAAAGGCTACTAAAACGATCACATTTCCTCTAACCTCTCAATTTTTTCCGCAAATCGTCGACCAGGGGCTCCGTATCGAACTCTTCCCCCGTCCAGAGCTTCAATGACTCCAGCCCCTGGAGGATCAGCATGTCGAGGCCGTCGACCGTCTTCGCGCCGGCGTTCCCCGCCAGCTCCAGGAATTTCGTCGGGTAAGGGTTGTAGACTAGATCGTAAACCAGCTGTTCGGAACCGAAATTCTCGGCCTCTTCCCAGATAGCCTGTCCGCTGGTATCTCCCATGCCAACGGACGTAGCATTTACGACCAGGTCCGCCTCCTCGACCCTTCTGCCCAGATCGTATCCCGAAAGTGGTCTGGCGTCCAGATCTACCCCGGGAGAAATCCCGCTCATTCTTCTGACCATGGACCGGGCTCTGGCTTCAGTTCTATTGACGATAACTATTCTGTCCGCCCCCTCACGGATCAGCCCGTAAATTACACCGGCGGCACCTCCACCTGCACCAAATACAAGACAGTCTTTACCTTCCGGGTTAAAATCGTTCAGTTCGAGCGATCTGATAAAGCCGAGCCAGTCGGTATTTTCGCCCTTAAGCGAACCGTCGCTCTGAAAAACTATTGTGTTGACCGCCTCGATCGTTCCGGCTGATCGTGATAGTTCATCCAGCAATTCTCCGACTCTCTCCTTATGAGGCACAGTTACGTTTAGCCCGGCGACCCCCAGATCCCTGGCTCCCCGGACGACCGGAGCGACCTTTTCTTTCTCTGCGGGAAAAGCAAAATACCGATAGTTCAGATCAAGCTTCTCCAGGGCCAGATTCTGAAACTTCGGGGACAGGGAGTCCTTTACGGGATTCCCTATCAGTCCCAGCACTTTTGTCTCGGTATCAATTTCGCTCATCCATTAACCCCTCCATGAGTTCAAAAAATTCGGGGAAAGAGATTTCAACCCATTCCGGCTCGATAAGCTGCGTTTCTCCTTCCGCGACGAGAGCGGCCACGGCCATGCTCATCGCGATCCGATGATCCTTATAGCTATTTACGGAGCCCCCGGTCAGCTCTGTCTTCCCTCTGACGACGAAGCCGTCGGAGAATTCCTCTATCTCCGCCCCGAGGTTTTTCAAATTTTCCACCGTCGCGCTGATTCTGTCCGTCTCCTTTACCCGCAGTTCCTCTGCATTCCTGACTTCCGTGGAGCCGTCGGCCTGAGTCGCGACGACCGCCAGGAGCGGCAGCTCGTCGATGGATTTCACGACCTCGTCTTCCGTCAGCCTGACGCCGGTCAACTCCGATTCGGAAACGACCAGGTCTCCCCGGGGTTCCCCGTTCTCCACCCGGTAGTTTTCCACCTCTATCTCCGCACCCATCCGGTCCAGCAGATCCAGGAAACCTGTCCTCGTCTCGTTCAAACCGACATCCTTCAGTCGCAGCCTGGACCCTTCGACCATGGTGGCAGCGGCGATGAAATAGCTCGCCGAGGAAAAATCCCCGGGCACCCTTATCTTTAGTGGTTCCAGTTTTTCCGGCTTTTCAACCGTAATTCGATTGTTCTCAACCTCTATCGGACAGCCCATTGCATCCAGCATTTTTTCCGTGTGGTCGCGGGACGGACCCGGCTCAACCACTACGGTCTCATCGGTAGCACCAAGCCCGGCCAGGAGGACGGAAGACTTCACCTGGGCGCTGGCTACCTCCGGCCGGTGTTCTATTCCAACCAGATCTCCCCCCGATACGGTCAGCGGAAGTTTACCCCCCTCCCTGGAAATTATCTCCGCCCCCATTTCCTCCAGGGGGTCGATTATCCTCTCCATCGGCCGGGATCGAAGCGAATCGTCCCCGGTAATTTCAGTAGAAAACGGGTGCGTCGCCAGGATTCCGGCGATCAACCGTGTCAGCGTCCCGGAATTTCCGGCGTCCAGAGGACCTTCCGGCTGCTGGAATCCTTCCAGCCCCTGACCCTTGACCACGACTTTCCCATTAGTCCGGGATACCGGTATCCCGAGCTGGCCGAGACAGCTCCTCGTGCTCTTTACGTCCTCTCCCCGGGCTAGGTTTTCTATCGTCGTCTCACCGCGGGCCAGAGCTCCGAGAAGCAGACTTCGGTGAGAAATCGATTTGTCCCCGGGTAGCGTTATTTCTCCCCGGAGCGGACTACCGCCGGCAATGGAAATGGATTCAGAAGAATTCGAATTCATCAATCGATCACCCGTGATTCAAACCCCTGGTTCAGAAGTACCCGGTTTGCCTCTTCCGCGGCCTCGAGGGAGTCAAAGTAGACCTGAAAAGTACCGCCGTAGTCCTCCCTCACCTTCTGTAGCTCGAGATCTCTGATATTTATCCCGTTCTCGCCGAGAGCAGTGGTGAGTTCGCCCAGTGCCCCGGTCCGATCGGGAACCATAACCGCTACTTTGAACGTGCTGTTCGACAGACCTTTATTTGACTTCGGCAGGTTCTCCCTCAGCTGGCTTGAATGCCGGAATACGTCTTCCATTCCGCCGCCATTCAGCCTGCCCAGTGTTTCCCGCAGTTCTGTTAAAAACCCCTCAACTTCCTCCCGGACAAAATCACCGTTCGTGGCAAATATGTCATCCCATATTTCAAAAGGAGAATCGGCTATCCGCGTCATATCTCGGAAACCGCCACCGGCCAGCGAAAGGAAATCCTCGGGCCTATCTTCCTCGCCAACCAGCTTCATCAAACTCACCGAAATCAGCTGGGGCAGGTGACTGACCTTTGCCACGATGTCGTCGTGCTGCTCCGGCTTCATGTATCTGGGCTCGGCTCCCAGTCCCCCGATAAACCCTTCCAGCTTCTGAGAAACCGCTGTTTCTTCCCCTTCAGGCGTTACCAGGACGAAGACGGAATTCTCGAAAAGGAGGGGTTGAGCTGCGCCGATCCCCCTGATTTCTGCCCCTGTCATCGGATGACCTCCAATGAAAGTATACGGGGTATTCTCAAACCGGTCCCATGCCACCGAGCAAATTTTCCTCTTCGTGGATCCGAGATCGATAACCACTGTACCCGGCTCCAGCGGTTCGGGCAGCTTCTTTAGCACGGCGATTATTTCATCGATCGGCGTGGCCAGGACTATCAGGCCAGAACCGGCAACGGCATCTGTAAGATCTTCAGGCTCGTAACCCTCGTCTACTGCGCCCCGGCGCAGTGCCTTTGTGATCTCTTCCTCGTAATCGACCCCGACCACGGTTAAATCGGGGAAAAAATTCTTCGCCGCCAGCGCAAAAGAACCACCGATCAAACCCGTACCGACTACAGTTATTCGCGAGAACTCTCCCTTTGTGTTCATTTAGACCGGTTATGCCGCGACCGGCTCTCTCGCCAGGGTTGAATTTATTCGGTTTACCTGGTCCATCAGTTCGGCGAATTGTTCGGGCCGGAGCGACTGCGGACCGTCGCTTTTCGCCTTATCGGGTTGATGGTGAACCTCAACTATCATTCCATCCGCCCCGGCAGCGATACCGGCTCTGGCCATCGGAATTACTTTATCCCGGACGCCCGTGCTGTGGCTCGGGTCGATGATTATCGGCAGGTGACTCTCGTCCTTAATTACCGGAACGACGGAGAGGTCGAGGGTAAACCTGGTTTCGTCCGAGAAAGTCCTGATACCGCGCTCGCAGAGTATTACGTCCTCGTTACCCTCGGACATGACGTATTCAGCGGCCATCAGGAACTCTTTCACGGTAGAGGAAAAGCCGCGCTTGAGAAGAACGGGGGTATCGCTTCGCCCGACTTCTCTCAGCAAGTTGTAATTCTGCATGTTCCTGGACCCGATCTGAAGGATATCGCTGTAGCTACTGACCAGCCCGACCTGGCTCTTCCCCATTACTTCCGTAACCATCTTCAACCCGTGGTTATCTGCCGCCTGCCTCATGTAGCGCAGACCTTCCTCGCCCAGCCCCTGGAAACTGTAAGGAGACGTCCTCGGTTTGAATGCCCCGCCTCTGAGGACTGAAGCTCCGTGGGCCGCTACGTTCTCGGCAATCACCTCAACCTGCTCTTCCGATTCTATAGCACAGGGCCCGGCCATGGTCACCGGTTCCCCCGCACCGATTTTTACATCGCCCAGTTCTATCACGCTATCCGCCGGATGGAAATCCCTGCCTGCGAGTTTATAAGGTTCACTTATCTCAGTCACTTTATGCACTCCTTCGTTTAATACCTCGAGTTCCCGCGGATCGACTCCGCTCTTGTCGCCGATCGCTCCTAGAATGGTATAATCCACTCCCTGAGAAAAGTGAACACTAAATCCCATATCGATCAACTTCTCCTCTACTTGATTGATCTGCTCTTCAGTTGCTTCCGGCTTCATCACTACTATCATTTGCACCGACCTCCGTTTGGATATTTTTGGTTTCTGAAATCAAAGTTCGGTAAATTCGTTCGATCTGCTCGTCCGAAAAGGGACCGTCGTTTTTTTTCTTGACTCCTTCAATCACTTCCCGTTCCCTTTCCCTGTCGGTAATATCTTTTCCCTCTATCTTCTTTCGCTGACCGATCTCCATCGCAGTAGAAGCCCGACGGTTCAGAAGCTCGACCAGCCTTTCATCTATCTCATCTATCTCTGTCCGTAAATCGTCGATCATCTCTCCCTCCAATAGCAAAAGGACCACAGGAATCCCCGTGGACCTTACCGCGACCTAAAGCCTTTCTGGAGGAGATGGAGGCTTTAGATCAGTTCACAAAATAAAAATAGCCAAAAAAATAAGTAAAGGTATGTTTTAGCGAATTAGAAATAGAAGAGGCGAGTGCACTCGTGGATGAAATCAGAAGAGTACTCGTCATATCAGGCACTCGTTTGCTCATAGTGGAATTATTATATAGAGCACCCGGACGGGCTTCAAGTCCAAAAAGGGATAATTATTGTTTTTATACTATTATCCGTCAAAAGCTTTAAACGATCAGGGAAATACGGCAAAAATTGTTCTTCGTAAAGCTTATCTGCGGTATTTATCAACAAGCCCGCACGGCCAGTTACATACTACTGATTTGACCCTTGATGAAATTATCCGCGGGTCCAAATCCCGGTAGCGGAAAAGGACCGGAAGCCGGCTTTTAACAGCGAAAACTTCCGTCCTGTATACACTGAAAAAGCCAGTTACTCCGGCTCGACTATTTCGTACTCGTAAGTGATTTCCGCCGGGTTCTTGAGCGAGTGCGTCGCGGAACAATAACGCTCCTGGGTCAGCCTGACGGCCTTTGCCACTTTATCTTCCGGCAAATTCGACCCAAAGATCTTATAATTAATTTTGATCTCACTGAAGACTTTCGGGTGATCTCCTTCCCTCTCCGCGGAAATATCCATCTTTATATCGTCGTAATCGACGCGCATCTTATTCAGCAAGGTGTTGAGATCTATTCCCGTGCAGCCGCCAAGACCGATCAATAACATCTCCATCGGCCTGGTGGCTCCGTCGGCCCCGTCGTGCTCCTCGGACGCGTCCATGACCGACCAGTGATTAGAATCGCCGCGGCCGACAAAAGTCGAACCTTCCAGTTGTTTTACTTCGATCTCCATTTTTACCTCCATGGAATTCTATGTTGTCATAATTGTTGCAGTACGAAAGCCGGAAGTGCCTCAGTCCCGGTATCAAGGAAAATCAAAGGCAAAAGTGCTTGCTCGGGCTACCAGAGTGTTCAGTTGTTCTTCTCCCTTGCAACGGTCGCTATTGCCTGGGCGCCTACTCCTTTCTCGTGCCCGATGAAACCCATCCGTTCCGTGGTCGTCGCCTTTACGTTAACCGGTACTCCCAGGAGTCCCTCAAGATTGCCGATCATAGTACTTTTCCCGGGGCCCAGTTTCGGCTTCTGAATTATCAGAGTCGAATCGACGTTTACCAGACGGAACCCGGCACGTCTGACTTTAACCATAACCTCTTCCAGTAACTTCATACTGGAAATATCCCTGTAAGCGGGGTCGTCGTCCGGAAACTGGTCCCCGATGTCCCCCAGGGTCGCAGCTCCCAGGACCGCATCGCAGATCGCATGGACCAGGACGTCGCCGTCGGAATGTGCTACCGTCCCCAGCTCGTGTTCATACTCCACGCCACCTAGAATAAGCGATTCGCCCGGCTCCAGACGATGAAAATCCAGGCCTATACCGACTCTATTCGGTTCAGTCATCGTTAAAAAGCATATCTTTTAATACGGAATTAGCCAGCCCCCTGGCGAACCCCCTTCTTTCCAGGAAACCGAGGGTCTTTCTATATTTCGCTTTCGTATCGTCGCCCTTATATTTCGAGATCCTTTTCCGGGCGAGCTTTCGACAGAGCTCTTCTTCCTGCCCTCCCGATAACTTCTCGTCCAGAACGTCGTTCGCTACTCCTTTATCGACTCCGTGATCCAGCAGTTCCTTGTAGAGGCCAGAGCGACCTTTTGGCTTATTCTGCAACCGGTCTTCGACGAAGTACTCCGCAAAGAGTTCGTCATCGATCAGGTCCTTTTTTCGGCCCCAGTCAATTATCTCCTCTATTACATCCGGCTTATAGCCCTTTTCTTCTAACCGGTCCTCGATTTCCGATTCAGTTCGGGGCCGGTATTTAAGGAGGAGACGAAGGTATTTTCTTGCTTCCTCCAGCTCCTCCTCTCTCTCGCGTTTTCCTTCTTCGGGTCGGTCAGTCACCTGACTCCTCGTCCGTCTCTTCCTCTTCTTCTTCCGTCTCCACCTTTTCGTCCAGTCCCGATTCCTGTCGGATCTTTTCCTCGATTTCCTCGGCAATCTCTTCGTTTTCTTCCAGAAATTCCTGACTGTTATCGACTCCCTGCCCCAGGCGAGTATCGCCATAGGAATACCAGGAGCCATTTCTGGTCACTATCTCGTATTCTTCGCCAAGATCCAGAAGTTCCCTGGCCCTTGAAATTCCCGTCCCGTAAATAATGTCGAAGTTGGCCTCCTGGAATGGCGGTGCAACCTTGTTCTTTACGACCTTAACGGTAATTTCGTTTCCGATCTTTTCCCCGTCCTTCTCTATGGTCTTGGTAATGTAGATATTCAACCTGAGGGAGCTGTAAAACTTTAGCGCCCTGCCTCCGGAAGTCGTCGTCGACGGACCCCAGGGCGAGTTGTTGATCTTCGAGCGAATCTGGTTCGTGAAGACCACGGTTGTCTGGGACTGTGAAATCGCTCCGGCTAGCTTCCGCATCGCCTGCGACATCAGCCTGGCCTGCAGGCCTACCTGAGAATCTCCCATTTCCCCTTCCAGCTCCGCCTGCGGTACCAGCGCCGCCACGGAATCGATTACCACCATGTCGAGCGCCCCGCTCCGTATAAGCTGTTCCGTAATTTCCAGTGCCTCTTCTCCCGAATTGGGCTGACTGAGCAATAACTGGTCCAGGTCCACCCCGATCGATTTCGAGTACTTCGGGTCGAGCGCGTGTTCTGCGTCGAC
>CAZNVA010000030.1:0-12131 GCA_964576335.1 uncultured Thermotogae bacterium
TCTAATCCAGAATAGTTTAAATCAGAATCCCCCGGAAGGCAACGGGTCCGTTAACCAAAACTTGCCGAAGAAGCCCCCAGGGCTTGCCCTGGAAAGAAATCGGCTGGCTTTGTCCTCCAGCACTCAAACGGGGACTGACTTCTTTTGAGGTGACCGATTGGTACTTTAAAGTCAATCTTTACGCTTGAGATTATAAAAATACCCGGGTCCGTTTGAGTGCTGGACGATTGACTGCTGGGTCTCATTTTGTAAAAGACCGAAAAAACTACTTAAAAGGGGGTTTTCTACAAGACTCCATCCGAGGACGGAGTCTTGACTCTTTCCCTCCCGATAGAAGGTAGCTACCACTCAATAGCCTTCGTACGATCGTGTCAGCCGTCGCTAGATCGGTAAATCTGAAATTCGGGCACGGTTGTCTCAGTCCGCTATATGAATAAACTTTATTTATACCGAGGTGGCAAAAAAGTGGAAATCAAAAAAGTTAAAAAACGCGATGGGTCGGTAGTTGATTTTAATCAAAATAAAATTAGTAATGCTATATTAAAGGCAGCTCAAGCAGCAGGGTCCGAAGCCGTCCAGGAGGCGGACGAACTGGCGGAAAAGGTAACAACGGACCTCCAGGGAATATATGGTGACGAAGGGTTGGGCGAGGAAGAATTTCCCGAAGTGGAGGACATTCAGGATACTGTAGAGAAAGTTCTAATAGAAGAAGGGCACTATACGACGGCCAAAAAGTACATTCTTTATCGTCAGGAACACAGACAGAAAAGGCGAGAAAAGGAGCAGCTGCTTAACGAGACAAAGATAGGTAGTGTTGGTAAAAAATTCAGCGTAAAAGCATTAAGGGTGCTGGCCTCACGGTACCTGCTCCGGGACAACGAGGGAGAAATAGTAGAAACCCCGAAGGAACTTTTCGAACGCGTCGCAACCAACGTAACCATCCCAGATCTCCTGCGGGACGACCGTATTTTCGAAAAAACCGGTAACAACCAGCTGGACCCAAAGACCGGGAAGTACCTTGATTCGTTCCGGGAGTACGAAAACAGTTACGGGTTTGCCGACCACCCCATAAACGAGTGGACCTTCAAAGCAATGGTCGAGCTATACGAGGAACTGGCGGAAAACGGGCAGATGAAGGTCGACTTTCCGGGTTTCCTGGATCTTCTGGATGACGGACACTTCGACAAATACCACGAACAGTGGAGCACCTACTTTGACATGATGACGAGCCAGAAGTTCCTGCCCAACAGCCCGACCCTGATGAATTCCGGGACAAGGCTGGGGCAACTGAGCGCATGCTTCGTCCTGCCGATGGAAGATGACATGGGTAGAATCATGGATGCTTCCAAGGACGCAGCTCTAATTTTCCAGAGCGGGGGCGGCGTAGGAATTAATTACTCCAACCTGAGACCGGAAGGCGATATAGTTGCCTCGACTTCCGGAGTAGCGTCCGGACCGATATCCTTCATGAGAATCATCGATACGGTCACCGACGTGGTAAAACAGGGAGGCAAGCGGCGCGGGGCAAACATGGGGATAATCAACATCGACCACCCCGACGTCAAGGACTTCATCAACGTCAAGGGAACCGAGGGCAAACTGGAAAACTTCAATATTTCCGTCGGCACGACCGAAAAATTCTGGGAAGCACTGACGGATGGAAACAAATCCGGTTTTGAACTGATAAACCCCAGAACTGGCGAGGCAGTATCCAAGGAAAAGCCGAAAGCGATTTTAGAATTGATTTCCCACTCGGCCTGGGAATCCGCCGATCCCGGAATGATATTCTTTGATCGAATCAACGAATACAATGTCCTGGAACCGGCAAAGGGCAGAATCAGCGGGACGAACCCCTGCGGAGAACAGCCCCTGTACGATTACGAATCGTGCAACCTGGGTTCGATCAACCTCCACAACTTAATCGGCGAGAACGGTTTTGACTGGGAAGAATACAGGGAAACGATCAAGAACGCGACCCGTTTCCTCGACAACATCCTGGATATGAACAGCTTCCCGCTACAGAAAATCGAAGAGGCCACAAAAGCGACGCGAAAAGTGGGCCTGGGCGTCATGGGTCTTTCCGACCTCATGTACGATCAGGAAATTCAGTACAATTCCGAAGAAGGCTTCAAAACCATGGAGGACCTGGCCGAAGCCCTGACGTATTACTCCCTGGACGAGTCCGTCGAGCTCGCTCAGGAACGAGGCGTATTCCCACTTTACGGGGACACGGGCTATCCTGACGGAGAGATACCCGTGGCCGGTTATTATGAGAAGGACAACCATAACAAGGACTGGGATGGGTTGATCGATAGGATACAGGAAAACGGCGTGAGAAACGGGATGACGACGACGATAGCTCCGACCGGAAGCATCTCCATGATTGCGGACACCTCCCATGGAATAGAGCCGGAGTTCTCGCTGGCTTACGAAAAGAACGTAACGGCGGGCGACTTCTACTACGCCAACGAGGTCTTCGAGGAAAAGTTAAAGGAAGAAGGGATTTACAGCGAGGAGCTGCTGGAAAAAATCAACAGGAACTACGGAAGCGTCGCCGGTCTGGACGAGATTCCGGATAAGCTGAAGGACGTATTTATAACCGCTCTGGACGTTCACTATACCGACCACCTGATGGCGCAGGCCTCCTGGCAGGACTGGATTACGGCCTCGATATCAAAGACGATCAACATGCCCAACAGCGCTACTCCGGATGAGGTACTCAACTCATTCTTGCTTGCACATAAGCTAGGGCTCAAGGGGTTAACTGTTTACAGAGACGGCTCGAAACAAAGACAGGTTCTCAACATGGACGGCGAAAAGTCCGGCGAAAGGAACCTGGAGCCAAGCGATTACATGAAAAGCTACCTGGAGAAGGAGTTTTCCGGCGAGGCCGACGGTGAACAGTTCTGGGAACCGCAGAACTTTTACAGCTCCCTGCAGAACGAACAGGGTACCAACAAGGATATGCTGGAGGACGAAGGACCCCATCCCCTTGACCAGGTTGATCCGCTGGACGAATGTCCCGAATGTGGCGGTAAAGTAATTCACGAAGGTGGGTGCAACAAGTGCGTCGAGTGCGGCTGGAGCACCTGTTCCATTAGTTAATTGAACCAGCATGAGATAAACCGGGAATTCCGGCTAAAGCCCAGGAATTCCCGGTTTTACCTAAAAACCTTCCCCTGAAACCTGCTACCCGGGGAATTATTTCAACTTTTGCCCTGCTCTAACCAAAAATCACAGGACATCCGGCAGTTCACGAACGACGTAAGTGGGTTGCAAATCACTCTTTTCCAGGCTCTCTTCGGTTTCCACCCCACTCAAAACAAGTACCGAGTCCATACCTGCTCGCTCGGCCAGCAAGATGTCGGTTTCGAGCCTGTCGCCGAGGACCAGGCAGTCTTCCGGGCTGGAAACCCCGGCTACCTCCATCGCGATATCGGCTGCCACCTTCGAGGGTTTGCCAACTATTCTTTCCGGTTCAAAGCCCATTCCTCTGATGGCACCAACTGACGCACCGGCGCCGGGCGACTCGCCATCCGGAGTAGGGAACGTACTGTCGGAGTTCGTCGCGAAAAAAGTCGCGCCACCGTTTAAACCGGTAAGAGCCCTGTCTAGCTTTTCATACGACAGGCCCCTATCCATGCCTGCGGCCACGATTTCAGACTTCTCCGGTTCCGTAATTTCGTGACCAAGCTCCCGAAGCTCCAGGTCAAGCCCCTCCTCCCCGACGGTAAATACTGAGAGCGGCCCCCTTTCTTCCCTGAGAAACTTGGCAAGTACGAATGCACTGTTTATAACCCTCCCCGACGGTAGCCTGATCCCGATTTCCTTCAGGTTATCAGCAAATCTTTTTCTGCTACGGGTCGAGTTGTTGGAGAGCACGAATACTTCCCCGCGGGAGTTCAACCTGTTTACGGCATCAACGGCTCCGGGGATAGGGCTACCTGACATTACAATTACCCCGTCCATATCGACAAATAATACTTCGTAACTACTTAAATCTACTTTTTTCAATTGAGCTCGATCATACCTCCTCGCCCGTTCAAAAGAAGTTGAATAGGACTTTGACGATCATCAAGGTCCCAATGGCAATTTTTAGTACCGAACCAAACAATTTCCCTTTCACGACCCCCAGGCCACTTTTGAGAGCCTGCTGAAAGTCGTTTTTAACCACGAATTCGGTCAGAAATGCACCGAGAAATGCACCGAGAAATGCACCGGCCAGGTTGCCAATGATGGGTAAGGGCAGCCCGGCTATCGCTCCGGCGATCCCACCGACAAAGGAGGCAACAAGTCCTGGCCCGGAAGCCCCGGACTGCTTGCCCCCGGCCAGACTGAATAGCCAGTCCAGCGCCTCGCCCAAAAGTGCCAGCCCGAGAAAGATCAATACGAGATAAATCCCGACCAGCTCCCAGCCGGTCAATAGACCGGCAAGAAACGACCCCCCGACGACGACGAAGGTGCCCGGGATCCCCAGCGGGATCAGCGCCAGGCCGGCGAGAGAAATCAGCAAGAAAAGTACGACTGCAAGAACGCTCATTGTTGCTTCACCTTTCCAGTTGAAACTCTAAGGATCAATATATAAATCTAAACAGGGAAATAAACCCCGGAATGGTCAAAGCGGCGACCAGATAACTGTAAAACAGACCCTGGTTGAGCAGACCCGTACTCTCTCCGTAATGGCTCCCGATGACCGCCAGGTTGGTAGCCGGCGGCGTTGCTGCTTCCAGCAGTATTACGAACCCGAGCAATTCCGGAGGCCGAAAGAAATAGATTCCCGTCAGGGCGAGCGCGGGATAAACCACGAGTTTGATCAACACCAGCAGGCCTATGGCCCTGGGATAACTGCGATCCGTGGTCTCAACCCGGGCCAGCATGCCCCCCAGAACGATCATTATTAATGGGACGGTCACATCACCGGCATAAGAAGCCGTTTCAATTGCCAGGTTCGGAATATAATCGTTCCATCCGGCAAATATCAAGCCAAGCGAGGTCAGCGTTGCCAGAAAAGGTGGTGAACTCAGAACGTTTTTGAAGAACTTAATTGGCTTAACCGCCTTGCCGGATAGCAAACCGACACCGATAGACCAGAGATTGGGGGTCATTCCTAGAGTGAAGAGGAAAATCAGCTGGTACGCCTTTGGTTGCCGGGAAGCCGCCACCAGGGCTGCCACCAGAGCAAGCGGAAGATAGCCGGTATTGGGAAAGCCGAGCAACGCCCCAAACTGCCTTCTTTCCGGCCACTCCAGGTACCGGGAAATAAGGAGCCCGAGTCCAAGGCTGGATACAACCAGAATTGCCATACCCAGAGGGTATATCCACCAATTGGGTATCTCGCCAAGTCTAGAACTGCCGAGAAAATTGGAAAATATAAGTGCGGGAAGCGTGAAATAAATGACTACTTTACTCAGGTCATCAAAGCCTTCCTCGGAGATCAAATCCGTTTTCGACAGAAAAAAACCGGCAAATCCGAGGAAGAATACTTTCAACAAAGCACGCCCGACGGTGAGAAAAGAAGTTAAAAATTGATTCAATTCCGGATCCCCCTGGATGAATTATTTTTGTCATTTTGACTCGCTAGTTTGCTCAAAAACCCGAGTTTGATTATAGTTAGAAACGTTCCAGTATTCTAACCAGTTTTGAAAAAAAGGAGGGTAACTTGCTCAGCAAACTAGAGGAAGCCTTAAAGGTAAGCAAAGGTGAATTCACGGAAATCAGGCTAGAAAAAGAGGAACGAACGGGCGTAAAGTACGAAAAAGACAACCTGATAAACCTTGACTCTTCCGAGGAAGTTGGAGGAATAGTTAGAACGTTGGTCAACGGTGGATGGGGCATATCAACCTTCAACTCCGTAGAAGACCTGAAGAATAAGGTGAAGCAGGCAAATAAGATAGGTAAATCCACCGCCTCGGCCATAAGCGAACCGGTCGAGCTTTCACCGGTCGAGCCCCGGGAAGAAAACTTTACGGGGAACCAGGAAAGGGATTTCAGGAAGGTTTCGCTGGAAGAAAAGCGGGACCTGGCCAGAAGTTACAACAAATCGATGCTGAATCACGACGAAAGGATAGAATCCACAAAAGTCGCGTACGGGGATTCCTATCGCGAATTAACCTACGTGAACTCGGAAGGGACGAGAATATACCAGGAAATTCCGGACGTCACCCTCTCCCTGGTGGCCGTCGCGAGGGGCGAAGGGGACAACGTCCAGACCGCACACGATAGCGTGGGCCGGGCAGGAGGATTTAACCGGGTCCAGGATAGGGAACATATGGCCGAGGAAGTGGCGGAGCGGGCGGTTTCTCTACTTGCCGCGGAACCGGTTAAAGGTGGAAATTATACCGTTCTGCTCAACCCGAAGCTGGCCGGGGTATTCATTCACGAGGCTTTCGGACACCTATGCGAAGCCGATCACGTATATAAAAACGACAGGCTGAAAGAGATGATGGAACTTGGCCGGGAATTCGGACCGGAAAACCTAAACGTGGTAGACGAGGGGTTCATTCCCGGAAAGAGAGGCAACCTGCGATTTGACGACGAAGGTGTGCCAAGGGAAAAGACTTACTTGATCAGAAACGGGAAGCTCAATAGCTTTCTCCACTCCCGAGAAACGGCAAAACGAATGGGTCAGGAGCCAACCGGAAACGCCAGAGCCATTTCTTACCGCTACGAACCGATCGTCCGCATGACGAATACTTACATCGAAGCTGGCGAAAAACCCTTCGAGGAATTAATTGGGTCCATTGACCATGGAATTTACGCAAAGGACGCCTACGGCGGTCAGACACAGCTGGAACAGTTCACTTTCAGCGCCGGGTACGGTCACGTGATCGAAGACGGAGAAATCGGACCGATGGTGCGCGACGTGGTATTGACCGGTAACATATTTAACTCGCTTGCCAACATATCGGGAATAGGTGACGATCTAGAGGTAATTGGTTCCGCCGGCGGTTGCGGAAAGGGAGGGCAGATGCCTTTACCCGTGACGGATGGGTCGCCTCATTTAAGGATCGAGGACGTAACCATAGGAGGCCGATAATGGAACTTTTAAAAGATGCCCAAAAACGCGCCGATAGTGCCGAGATATACGAAGTTGAGAGCCATTCCATTCCGGTACAGTTCGAATCCGGAGAGCTGGAATCCCTGAAGGAGGTAGAAACTAAGGGAGCGGCATTGAGATTAATCAAGGATGGGAAGCTCGGCTTTTCGACGACGACAGACCTGGACGATTCCTCGGAAGTTGTGGATAAAGCGGTTGAAACGGCGAAATTGGGGGACGACGCCGGTTTCGAATTTCCCGAAGCTGGAAGTACCGAACCGCTAGATACCTTCGATTCCGAAGTTGCGGAATTAACCTCGGCTGATCTGATGGATTACGGGGGAGAGGCCATCCAGGCAATTAAGGAGTTCGATAGCGAAATAGAAGTCAACGTCGATGCCAGCCGCTCGGTAAACAAAGTAAGAATCGCGAATAGTGAGGGGCTGGAAGCAGAAGAAAAGAGATCAAGCATATCGCTGACCGTCGAGCTCAAGGACGTAAGCGAGAACGACATATTTAGCTTCCATGAAAGGGAAGTGGCCCAGAATTTGGAAAACTTCAAGCCGGAAGAAGCCGTGGAATTCGCGATCCAGAAGCTCAAGTGGGCCAGGAACCAGGCAAAAATCAGCAGTGGCTCGTTTCCCGTGGTGTTTACTCCGAAAGGAACGCTTGTATTGCTTTTACCGCTCCTTGCCGGATTCAACGGCAAAAACGTTTTTCAGGGAACCTCACCGCTGGACGAGAGCCTGGGTGAGCACCTGTTTTCGAAAAAACTGTCCTTAATGGATCACGGTTCAATTGAGGACTCTCCAGCCAGGAGAAGCTTTGACGACGAAGGTCTACCGGTCGAAAGGACGCCCCTGGTGGAATCCGGGGTAATAAAAAACTTCCTCTACGACCTCCAGACTGCCGGGCTTGCCGCAGCAGAACCAACCGGAAACGGTTTAAAGGGTGGCTTGATTAGCGGTGGCGATTTTCGGTCCCCGCCAAGCATCAGCCCGACTTCGCTACTCATTGGTAGGGGCGACAAAACCTTCGGAAAGATGATCACCGAAATAGACAGCGGGCTGGTGGTGGACCAGGTGCTGGGCCTCGGTCAGGGCAACCCATTGTCGGGAGAGTTCTCCAACAACGTCTCAGTAGCCTATCGGGTCGAGTCAGGTGAAATAGTCGGAAAGGTCAAAAACACGATGATCGCCGGAAACGTCTACGACCTACTGGAAAGCGGAGTAGAGTTCGGTCGGGAGGCGGAGTGGATCGGCGGCGGTCTGAGGACCCCACCCATCACCGTAGACGGCGTAAACGTGGTCCAAAAGGGCTAACCTCCCAATTGAACTAAATAAGCGACTCCTTTACCATTTCCCGCAAGGAGGAGTGATGATGACAAGAGAACTTGGAAGTTCGGATTTAAGAAGGACGTGTTCACCGGATGACTTTTCCTTTAAAACCACCGAGGATCTGGATCCACTCAAGGAGATAATTGGTCAAGATAGAGCACTCGACGCAATTGAACTGGGACTGGGTGTCAAGGACGACGAAAACCGTTACAACATCTACGTAGCGGGACAACCAGGAACCGGAAAGAATTCGGCAATCAACAAGTACCTGAATAGAGCCAGCAAAGAAGAGGAACCGCCCCCGGATATATGTTACGTACATAACTTTGAGAACCCGGACAGGCCACAATTTATCAGGCTGGAAGCCGGTAAGGGTTGCGAGTTCCGCGATGACATGGACGAGTTAATCGAACACCTGGAAGACGGCGTCTCCGACACGTTCGAAACCGGGGAATACAAACAGAGAAAAGAGGCCATCGATAACGAATTCAACCAGCAAAAACAGATGCTCTTCGAGGAGCTGGAAGAGGAGGCCGCCGAGAGGGGCTTCATACTCCAGCGAACCCCCTTCGGCCTCAATACGGTGCCAAAGGGAGAAAACGGGGAGCCAATGGACCAGCAGCAGTTCAGTGAATTAGAAGACGACCGACGAGAGGAACTGGAGGAGCAGCAGGAGGAGCTACAGGACTTAATCCAGGAAACGATGCAGAAGGTAATGGAGGCCGAGGAAGAGAGGGACGAAAAGATACAGAACCTGAAGAAAGAAGCAATCTCGTTCCTCCTGGATCCGATGCTCCGGAAACTGCAGGAAAAGTACAAGGATAACGAAAAGGCGGTCGATTACCTGCACGCTGTCAAGGAAGACATCCTGGACAACATCGATGACTTTACCAACCAGAACTCCGGCAAACAGCCGGCCGGCATGGCTCAGCTGGCTTCGGGACAGGATCAGTTCGTCAAATACCGGGTTAACGTGCTGGTCAACAACGGGGATACGGAGGGGGCTCCGGTAGTGGTTGAGGACAATGCCACCTACCCGAACCTGTTTGGAGCCGTCGAGAAACAGGCCCAGTTCGGGATGATGTCGACGGACTTCACCATGATCAAACCGGGAGCCCTGCACCGAGCCAACGGCGGCTACCTCGTTTTGAAGGCAAAAAACCTCTTCCGCTACGGTTTGAGCTGGGAAGGGTTGAAAACTGCACTAAACCAGGGAGAAATCAAGATTGAGGACCCGGCTCAGATGCTTGGGTACGCTTCTACCAAGGGCTTACAACCCGAACCGATCCCGCTCAATATTAAAGTGGTTCTCATCGGCAACAGAAGAATCTACAACATCCTGAACAACTTCGAAGAGGACTTTCAGAAGTTGTTCAACGTCAAGTCGGACTTCGATAACGAAATGGACTGGGAGGAACCAAAGGAACTCAAGATAGCTCGTTTCATCAAGGACCAGGCCGAGGACAACTCCGAAGTAAAACACTTTGAACCCTCAGGGGCAGCCAAGGTAGTAGAGTACGCCTCCGAGATGGCCAGGGACAAGGAGAAACTCTCCACGAAATTTAGCGAAATCACCGAACTGGTAAAGGAATCCAGTTACTGGGCGAAAAAGGACGAGGCCGATTACGTCGACGAGGATCACGTTCAAAAGGCCATGGAGGAAAAGTTCGAAAGAAGAGGCCTCTTCAAGGACAAGATTCAGGAATACATCGATAGAGGCAAAATATTTATTGATACCGAAGGCGAGGAGGTCGGCCAGATAACCGGCCTGTCGGTTCTCGATACGGGCGACTTCACCTTCGGCAAGCCGGCAAGAATTACGGCCAACGTCTACGCCGGTAAGGAAGGCGTCGTCAATATTGACCGAGAAGCCGACCTCTCGGGCAACACTCACACTAAAGGGGTAATGATTCTGAAGGGGTACCTCGGTCAGAAATTCGCCTACGACAAACCGCTATCCCTGACGGCCAATATCGCGTTCGAGCAGAGTTACTCAAAAATAGATGGAGACAGCGCTTCCAGTACCGAACTTTACGCGATAATCTCAAGACTTGCCGACCTCGAAATCAACCAGGGAATCGCCGTAACCGGCTCGGTTAACCAGAAAGGCGAAATCCAGCCGATAGGCGGCGCAAAGGAAAAGGTCGAGGGTTTCTACGAAGTCTGTAAGGAACAGGGCCTCACCGGTGACCAGGGAGTAATACTGCCGGAGGACAACGTGGACAACTTGATGCTAAACGACGAAGTCATTGAGTCCGTAGAGGCAGGCGAGTTTCACATCTATCCGGTAAATACGGTAAGTGAGGGTCTGGAAATACTGACAGGCACGCCCGCAGGTGCGGAGTTAAAGGACGGAGAATACGAAGAAGGTACGGTATTTGCCCGGGCCGACAAGAAGATAAGGGAGATACACGAAGCACTGAATTCAAACGGAGAGGAAGACGAGGATCAGGATTAAATTAAGCGGTCCAATTTGAGATAATTCTTAAAAACCCCGCCGTAACTGGCGGGGTTTTCTATTTTTGTTACTCTCCTGCCGGGCTCTCCAGAGCTCGCCAGAGCGCGTTATAGTTAGATTTTGGGTTCCAGACGAGGTACCCCTCGACTCCGACCCTTTCCAGTGCCCTGAGTTCTTCCCGGATATATTCGACCAGACTTACCCCGGAAGGCATCGCCCTCTCAAAACCTTGAATAAACGGCCTGAACTCCCCCGAAACACGTTCCATGCCAGTTTCCATGGAAAGTTCTATCAGTTTACCCGGGTTATAAACCAGATCCGGGTTTGTGTAATGGGAAGGGTAAATCATCGGCGACAGGAAGTCCGTCGGTCCATCAAGGTACTCCAGGTTCTGTCCGATAGGGTCCTTATTTTCGCTGTTCCAGTTCCACATGGTTCTGCCGTACACATCAGCCGATAGCCTTACCTGAGCCGGCAGTGATTCTCTCATCTCTTCGACGAAGTTCGCTATTATCCTGCTTCGTTTTTCGTAATTACCGCCTATCTCGCCCGGTCCGTCCGAGTAGCGGATGTAGTCAAGCTGTATCTCGTCAAAACCGAAATCCGCGACCTCCCTTGCCAGATCGATGAGGTAGTTCTGAGCTACCGAACTGGTCGGATCCGCCCAGTTCCCCCCGCCGCAGCAACGGTCCGCAAGGACGGGGTCCTTGAAACACGTCAGTCTCGCAATAACGTAAATCCCGTTTTCATGGAGTTTTTTGATAATTTTCTCCAGGTCCAGTCGTCCCGTAACTGTTCCCATACTTTTTGCCAGCTGAACCTCCGAGTCGTACGTAACTTCGCCGGAAACGTTTTTTACGTTTATAACGACTCCGTTCAACTCGTTCTCCTCTAATTTGTTTATCCAGTTCTTGGTGTTTTTGACGTCGATGGCACGCGAATGGAGGTATACTCCTCGAACGGCGCGGGTCTGCCCCTGAGTTCTGCCGGAGCCGGGCTTGGTGATATTTACGAAAGTTCTCTGGTCGACCTCACCGGCACCTACCCAGAACAGGGTAAATAATATCAGGCTGCCGACAAGTAGTTTTTTTGCCTTTTTCATCAACTTTTTTCTCTCCTTTTATTCATGGGGTTTAAATGATCCCCGGAGAACCCGAAACCCACAAGGAAAGCTGTCACCAGCTGGACTAAAATCCGTCTCAAGTTTTCCGGGTAATCGTTCCCGGCTTCAAAGGTTCCAGCTTCACTTGCACGTAGATAGGGTAAAACTGCATAATTGTGCATCGTCATATTCAGCATC
>CAZNVA010000031.1:0-12089 GCA_964576335.1 uncultured Thermotogae bacterium
TAAATTATCCTTTTTATAATTTTTAAATAATTGTGACTCTTTTTGAACTGATGACATTTATCGTTCTTCTTCAGGACTTCCTCCGTAGAGCAGTCCGACGAAGAAGAGAGATATTTCGTAGAGGATCACGAGCGGAATCGCCATAAAAGCCTGAGAAAACAAATCAGTCGGCGTGATAAAGGCCGCGGTCGTGAAGGCGATTAACACTACGTACTTCCTGTTTGCGCGCAGGGTTTCGATTTCGACGAAACCCAGGCGAACCACCAGGTAAATCAGTAGCGGTAGTTCAAATATAAGCCCCATGGCAAAGGAAAGAAGGGAGGAAAAGGTGATATAGTTACGCACGGTAAAGCTGGAAACCAGGTTCTCTCCCCCAACTCCAGCGAGGAATCTCACCGTATAAGGAATGCCGACCAGAACCGCGAGAGCGATCCCTGCATAAAAAAGAACTCCACCCAGCGAGAAACCGAGCCGGAAGAGCCTCGTCTCGTTTTCCATCAGGGCCGGGAGAACGAACTGCCACATCTGATAAAGTATCCACGGGGTGGATAGGATGATCCCCGTTATAACCGCAAGTTTGAGGTAAGTTAAAAAAGCTTCCGTGGGATGAAGGTAGATCAAGGACTCCTCGTTTGATGCCCGGAGCAGGAGCCCGAGGAGTTCGGTTCTGAAATAATAGGCTGCCCCGGCCAGGAGAACGATCGCACCCAGGGAGCTGATGATCCGGCTCCTCAGTTCCTCGAGATGCTCCCCGAGCGGACGTTCTTCGTCTTCCATTCAGTTTTTAAAGGTTCCTTAATTTTGGGATTCTTCTTCGTCTTCCGAACTTTCTTCTTCGGTCCTATCCCCTGAACTCCTGTCGGAATCACGGTTGCCCGTTTCAGTATCCACGTCTATCGCGTCCTGAGCTTCGTCGTACTGGTCCTGAATCTTCTGTTTTTCCTTGTTGAACTCCCTTACGCCTTTCCCCAGAGAACGTGCCAGTTCGGGCAGCTTGTCCCCGCCAAAGATTACGAGGATGATCACCAAAATGATTATGAGTTCTGTCGGTCCCAGTCCAAACATAGTGCTTTAACACCTCCGAACTTCCGTGAACAAATCTTAACCCATCAGGGGGTAAAATGTAATACCCGGGCGAAAAAGGTATTAATCAGTATTAATCGGGTTCAGCTATTCCGGCAAGCACGATCGATAGACCGTAAAGCAACAGCAGAGGTCCCCATAAAAACATCTGTGTAATTGGATCAGGTGGGGTAAGAACTGCTGCCAGAATTGCGGCTCCTACTAAAGCAATTCTCCACTGGCTGGTCAAAGTCTCCCGCCTGATTATTTTCAACCTGGCCAACCCGTAGGAAATTACTGGCATTTCAAACAGAAAACCAAAAATTAGAGTGAAGGCCATTACGAAAGAGGCGTAGTTCCCAACGGTAAAGGTCGGGTCCAGACTCTCACCGCTTATCCCTCTGAGGAAATCAAGCGCAAACGGTAATACTCCCAGCAGGGCAAACCCGGCCCCCACGTAAAAGAAAAAGCTTCCAAACACAAATAACCCGAACGTGAAACCCCGCCCGAAACGATCGCTCTTGCTTAAAAAAGGCGAAACGATCTGAATTAGCTGATAAAGTAAATAGGGAGCGCTCAACAGGACCCCTACGAACAGCGATAACTTAATGTAGGTAAAGAAGGCCTCCGTCGGGTGGATAAAGATTAGCTCCTTATCCGCCAGCGGTCGCTGCAGGAACTGCAACACTCTGTCCCTGAAGACGTACGCGAGGATCGCGAAGGCGACGATTAAAATAAAACTCCGGATAATTCGCCCGCGAAGGTCCTCGGTCCTTTCCAGTAAATCCTGAATAACGCTATCAGACACTGTACTTAATTATTCCTGGTACGGGTTTTAATTGAAGGTTTAATGGTTAATCTTCCATCTGCTCTTCCAGTTCGTCCTTGTCCATATCCAGAGCTTCCGCCACTTCTTCCGTTCCCACGTCTTCTTCTACCTGCTCTGCCAGATCCATAAGCGCTTGCTTATTTACCTGCTCGTCCAGCCACCGGTCTATCTCCGACTTCCTTACTTTGGTCTGTCCGTTCAACTCCATAGCGTCCAGTTCGCCTTCGTCGATCAGATCCCGAACGGCATCTGCCTTTAGACCAGTATACTGGGCAACGTCCGATACCTTCAGATAAGCTTCAACTTTACTCATTTGATATCACCCAAACGTATCTGTTATTAAATAGTATCTCACAAAGCTTACTGGAAAAGTCGGGGTTTTTTAATGGGGAGTCAGGATCTAACGCTCCAGTTGGTCCCGCCTTCCTGGTCCTTGATCTCTACCCCCATGCTTTTTAGCTCCGACCTGATCTTATCGGCGAGCTCCCAGTGCTCTTCCTCTCTGAGGTCGCTCCTGATATCCAGCAATAGCTCCATCAGCCCCTCTTCCAGACCCTCGAGCTGACTTTCTCTCTCGCCCTGGAACAGTCCGAGCGGACGGGAGAGCTCCCGGACCTTATCGGCTGCCGCTTCGAGGAGAAACATATCTTCCTCCGGCCCGCGATCACGGAATTTATTGGCTCGCTTGATCAGGTCAAAAATTACGCCAAGGCCGCCAGGGGTATTGAAGTCCTTATCCATTTCCTCCGTAAAACGCTCCTCCGCGGACTCCAGGTAGTTCTGGAATTCCTGCCCCGCTTCCGTGTCCGGGGAACCCCGTCTCTGGCCGTTTTCGATTCCCTCTACCACCTCGAAGAAATCGTAGACCTTTTTCACGGCGCTGGCGGCGTCATCGAGGTTCTTCTTGCTGAAGTTTAGCGGTTTGCGGTAATGAGTCGCGAAATAGAAGTACCTTACGGTCTCGCTATCGTAATCCTCCAGGACGTCCCGGGCGTATTCGAAGTTGCCCAGGGACTTGGACATCTTCTCCCCTTCAAAACGCAGAAGCCCATTGTGGAGCCAGTAACGCGAGAATTCCTTTCCCGTTCGTGCCTCTGACTGAGCGATTTCGTTCTCGTGATGGGGGAAAATTAGGTCCTGCCCGCCGGCGTGAATATCTATGGTTTCGCCGAGAGTCCCCTGAGCCATAACGGAACACTCAATATGCCAGCCCGGTCGGCCCTGCCCCCAGGGACTCTCCCAGCTGGGCTCACCCGGTTTGGAACTCTTCCAGAGGGCAAAATCCAGCGGGTCTTCTTTTTTATCGTTCACTTCCACCCGGGAGCCGCTTTCCAGATCGTCCACCGACCGCCCGGAGAGTTTCCCGTAATCCTCGAACTCCCTTACCCGAAAATATACGTCTCCGTCGACTTCGTACCCATAACCCTTATCGACCAGCGCGCTGACGTGTTCAATTATCTCGTCAACGTATTCCGTCACCCGGGGTCGGTAGTCGGCTTCTTTGATTCCCAAGCGTTCCAGGTCTTCGAAGTACGCATCAGCGTACTTTTCCGCAAGTTCGGCGGGCTCTAGCCCCTCTTCCTCCGCCCTATCTATTATCTTGTCATCCAGGTCGGTCACGTTCTGGGTGAATTCGACTTCGTAACCTTTGAACTCCAGGTAACGCCTCAAACCATCGAAAACGATAAAGGGCCTGGCGTTACCTATGTGAAAGTAATCGTAGACGGTCGGGCCACAGCTGTAGAACCTGACCTTTCCTTCTTCCAGAGGCTCGAATTCCTCGGTTTCTCCGGTCAGAGTATTATGAAGCTCAAGCATATATTAACACCTTCCTGAGACGATAGAACTATAAAATTCGGGAATTGCGACCAAAAGGAAATTTCCACGGGAACAAGGGTTAGTACCTGTCAGTCATCACTCCCAAGTAGTTTACGGATAACCGCCATCAACAGCGATAACGTTAACCCCTAAACGCTAAAACAGTATAAGCAAGGGACTCACCGATGACAAGCAGGTTTAAGTCGGTGCAGACGACCACTGAAGCTGGCAAAAGCGGGGTCGATTGCTTATACATAAGGGATCGTCAACGTGGATTTGACGAGGTCTTTAGTGGAAGGAGTCAGAAACAAAATTGTCCGGGAGAGAGTCCGACAATGAGCAAGAACAACCTCCCAAACTTGTTGACCCTGGTCAGGATAATTTCCGTACCTTTCGTCATTTTCCTTCTTTTGATCGGCAACTATTTGGCTGCTCTGGCGCTATTCTCTTTTGCTTCGTTGACGGACCTGGTGGACGGTTACCTGGCGCGAAGACACGGCCAGATCAGCCCCTTTGGGAAGTTTGCGGATCCAATCGCCGATAAGCTGCTAGTGGCCGGCGTACTCGTAACTTTCATCCAGCTCGACGCCCTGACTGCAGTTCCCGTGGTGGTGATTATCGCCCGCGGCTTCCTGGTCACCGGAATCAGACTTCTGGGGACTACGGAGGAAGTGGTAATTTCGGCAAGCTGGCTGGGAAAGGCCAAAACCGTTTCCCATATCGGGTTGATAGTCTGTATAACGCTCAACCTGGAGCTAAACTTGTGGTGGCTGGAAAAAATGGTCAACCCGCTTATTTATCTCGCTGTATTGACCGCACTGGTTTCAGGTATGGATTACCTCTACCAGAACAGAGAACTAATAAGGAAAAGTTTCAAGAATTGACGTCGGAGACGAGGTAGGCTCTACCCTTCCTCAACTTTTTCCAGGGAGAACTCACGTTCGACCCAGAGGTCGTCGAGATCGTAGAAGTCCCGAACTCCTTCGTCGAACAGGTGCACCATTATTTCACCGTAATCGAGAGCAACCCAGCTCCCGTTCTCGAGACCATCCTTGCCAAGTGGCTTTCTTTCGAACTTCTCCTCGAGGTTTTCGGCAATTGCCCTGACGTGTTTCGGGTTGGTTCCGTTGGCGAGGACGAAAAAGCTGGTTGCGAGTGAATGATCCCGCATATCGATGATCCTGGCCTGCTCTCCTTTCTTGTCCTCTATCAAGTTGAGTAAAGTTCGCAGGTCCTCTCTTTCTTCTAAATCACGAGACAAAGTTAGGTGATCCCTTTCCCATTATTAAGAGTACGTTGGTACTTTCGGGTAGACTAACACCCGAACTTTCCAGTGCAGCCATAGTATCCTGGAAGTTATCCTGACTGACGGTTTCTACGTTGAAAGTGAGTTCTTTCTCCAGTGAATCAGCCATCTCCCGACCTTCCTCGTTGAGGGTTACCAGGTAGCTGGTTTCGTAATCGAACCTGTTGGCGTTGTCCGTACCGGTCACCGTAAAGCCCAACCCAACAAGCTTGTCCGCGGTTTTGCGCGCAAGGTAATTTGCTCCTTCCCCGTTCAGTATATATACGGCGGCATCCGCCTTGCTTTTTATACTCAGGCCGTTAATTTCCTGAGCTACTACCCTCCTGGTTTGCACAATGCGGGGCAGAAGTACTGCCTTGTTATCGACCCTCGCGGGTTCTCCCGATAGAGTCACCATATTGAAATCTTCCATTCCGAGATTCTGAACGGTCCTGCCGAGATCGTACATATCCATTAACGAAAGGTTGGTCTTCGTATATTTTCTCCCCGTATCTATCAGGCTTTTTATTTGCGACCAGCCCTCCATCTGCACTCCCCCCTGCAGAAGCGCCTTCAGGAACTTCTGCTGCCTGCTTATTCGCTGCAGGTCGCTCTGGCCGGCCCGGTACCGAACGTAACCCATTGCCTCCTGGCCGTCAAGTGTCTGCTGACCGGGCTCGATATCGATGTTGAGGCCAGCGGCTTCGTCGGTATATTTCAGCCTTTCCTCCACCGTTAGCTGAACGCCGCCCATCAGATCCACTATCTCCTTAAAGCCCTGATAATCCACCACAAGGTGAAAATCTATCGGGACTCCGAGGAAGTTGGAAACCATTTCCGTGGCAAGCTTGGGGCCGTCAATGGCGTAGGCGGCATTGACCCGTCTAAATTCACCATCCGGGTACTTGAGGTAGAGATCTCGGGGGACCGAGACGAGACTGGCCTTGTTGTTTTCGGGGTCGATGCTGACGACCATCATGGTGTCACTGCGTCGGGCCGTTGCTCCCTCAATATGGTCCAGGCCCAGAACGAGCAGGTTAACCCGCTCGCCCCTTTCAACCAGCTCGTTTACGTTGCGCTGATTCAGGACGTAGATTCCTATCCCGGACCCAATAACCAGGATAACTAAAACGACTGATATCGTTATCTTCCATTTCATCTCGGCATCAAGCTTAACATAACGCATCCTGCTCGACAAGTCAAGAATCGGCTTTCTACCGACCCTGCTTTGAATAAGGGGGGTTTTCGGTCTATAATAAGGTGTTATGGAAGATAACTACGTAAAATTAGCCAAGAAAGCTGTTAGAGAGGCCGTTACGGGAGAGGAAAGCGACGAGACGAGTGAGCTAAAGGAGAAGCTACCGGATTCGCCCCAGGGCGTTTTCGTCACGCTAAAGAGACACGGAGAGGAACTCAGGGGCTGCATAGGAACCTACACTCCGGCTACTGGTTCACTTGGTGACGAGGTGGTAAGGAACGCCTCCTCGGCCGCTCTGGAGGACCCCCGCTTTCCTCCGGTGAAGGAAGACGAACTTAACGAGCTTACCGTATCAGTTGACGTACTTACCGAGCCGGAACCCTGCAAAATCGACGACCTGAACCCCGAAAAGTACGGAATAATGGTAGAAAAGGGCGGTAAATCGGGGCTCCTCCTGCCTGATCTGGACGGAGTCGACAGCGTGGAAAAACAGGTCGAGGTCACCAAGAAAAAAGCCGGACTCTCCCCCGCGGACGACGATTTCGAACTCAAACGCTTCGAAGTCGAAAGACACGAGGGAGAGAAACCAATTGGCAATTGAATTCACCTCACTAGAATTCTTTAACCCATACCTCCAATAACATGGCCACCAGAATAGCGTTTTATACGCTCGGCTGCAAATCCAACCAGTACGATACCGAGGTAATGAAAAGGGAAGCCGAAAAGAGGCCGGGTTATCGGGTGGTTTCGTTCGAAGAGGACGCGGACATCTCGGTTATCAATACATGCAGCGTCACTACCGGGGCCGACAGGAAGTCACGCAAGTACATCCGAAGGGCGAACCGGAGGGGGGAAACCGTACTCGTCACCGGGTGTTACGTAACCCTGGATTCGGAAGTCATTGCCGATATAACTGGAGTGGATCTAATTTTTCCCAATTCACACAAGTACGAATTCCAGCAGGTCCTCGAGAAGCTCGAGAAAGGATATACTGGAATAATCAATGAGGACGAAGCGATAAACTGGAACCTGGACAGCGAAACCCTTGCCCGGGACAGGAAACACACCAGGGCCTTCGTCAAAATCCAGGACGGCTGTAGCAATAACTGCTCGTTTTGCAAGGTCCGCTACCTCAGAGGCCCGACCCGGAGCAAATCTCCCGAAAAAGTTCTGGAAGAAGCCAGAAAGCTCGGAAATAACGGTTTTGCAGAAATAGTACTGACCGGGGTAAACCTGGCGGAATACGGGGAGGAGGGCTTGAATCTCCCGGGACTGCTGGAGAAACTGACAGGGGTGAAGGAAATAAACCGGATAAGGTTGAGTTCGATAAACCCTGCCGGAATTACGAAGGAGTTATTAGATGCTTTTCAGCGCTCCCGAAAACTCTGTCCGTACTTCCACGTTCCGCTTCAGTCCGGGTCGAATAATATTCTGGACTCGATGAGAAGAAACTATACCCGGGAGGAGTACCTGAAAAAAATTGAGATGGTCAAAAAACGGCTGGAGGCACCCACTTTTGGCACCGACGTACTGGTGGGCTTTCCCGGTGAGGAAGAAGTCGATTTCAGGAGAACGAAGGAGATCGTCGAAGAAGTAAAGTTTCTCAACCTGCACGAATTCCGGTTCACGCCCCGCGAAGTCACCCCGGCTGCCGATTACGATGACAGGATAGATTCGACCGTTAAGAAAGAGAGGGCCGACGAGATAAATCGCCTGGCTTCGGAGACTGCCGGAGAAGTGCGCCGGAGATTCGAAGGAAAGGAGTTAAAGATGGTTCTCGAAGAACCCAGCCCAATTATCGACGGCTGGAGGGGTTACTCCAGGAACTATCTGGACCTCCATTTACCGAAGGACTCGATCGAGGAAAGGGTTGCCAGAGGCGATACGGTGACGGTCGAACTGGAACGAGCCGACGAAGAGTTTAACCTGGCAAAGTCCCCTGAATCCCCGGCGTTAAATAGGAGTCCTTGAAACAATGAAAACCAAAAGAAAAAATCGTATTCTTACTTGGTTGCAAACTACCACTGGAATAAAACTGGTTTTTGGAGGAAGAATATCATCAAGCATTATTTCGTCCAATCATGGCGAGGAGTGATACCATCAGTAACGGAGAAGAGATTGAGCGGGAATTAACTCTCAGGGACCACGACCAGACTGTGACCTTGCTGGGACAGTACAATAAGAACCTGAACTACATCCGTGATAACTTTGAAGCTCAGATCATAGTCAGGGATGGTTCGATCAAGATAAAAGGGGCCGAGGAAGAAGTAAAACAGGTAAGATCCCTTTTCGACGAACTGCTCGAAATGATAGAAAGCGGGCAGTCGCCAAAGTTTGAGGAAGTGAAAAAATTAACCCAGATGGTCAAGGGCGGAGAAGAAGAGCTCCACGGGGTACTATCGGACGTTATCCAGACTACCTACTGGGGCGAACAGATAAAGCCAAAATCCCTTAACCAGAAGCAGTACGTCGAAGCAATTCGGGAAAAGGACATAGTATTTTGTATCGGCCCGGCAGGTACCGGAAAAACCTACCTGGCAGTGGCCATGGGAATAGAGTTCCTGAAAAAAGGCAAGGTAAAAAGGATGATTCTGACGAGGCCGGCGGTGGAAGCGGGCGAGGAGCTCGGCTTTCTGCCCGGCGACATGCAGGCAAAGGTGAACCCGTACCTCCGCCCCCTCTACGATGCGATTTACGACATGATCCCCGGAGAGGAGTTCGAAAGGTTAAAGGACGAGGGAAGAATTGAAATCGCACCACTCGCCTTCATGCGGGGCAGGACGTTAAACAACTCCTTCGTTATCCTTGACGAAGCTCAGAACACCACGTCGACCCAGCTCAAGATGTTCCTCACCAGGCTTGGTTTCGACTCGAAGGCGGTAATAACGGGTGACATCACTCAGATCGACCTGAAAAACGATGCCTCCGGACTTAGCCACGATAGAAAGTTCCTGGAGGACATACCCGGAATCGAGTTTATCTACCTCGATAAAGCCGACGTAGTCAGGCACGACCTCGTAAAGGAAATCATCGAAGCTTATGAACAGGAAAAACAGGACTAGTGGTGCGGGAATAAGAGGTTTTCTTGACGCCGCGGCAGAGAAGCTCCTGAGCGAACACGCCAAGGAAGGTCTCTTCTCCACCGGATACCTGTTATTGGTCTCGTTTCTCTTTACGTTCAACCTGCAGACGAGTGAACCCTTCTTAGTTTTTCTGCCCTGGAAGACAGCACTGGCCCAGGGCCTCGTGGTAGCGATTTCGGCGGTCGCCGTTGCCTCTTACATTTCGATCAGAAAAGGAGAACTGATCGGAGACCACAGAAAGGTCTTTTTTCTGCTCGGATTAACTCTCTTCCTCCTCTTGACCATCAAAGGCTCTTCGCTTGTCTCCCTCTACATCGTTCCGATTGCCTTCGCTACTTCCATGGTTGCAATATTTATCGACTTCGAAACTGCTTTGAGCATCAACCTATTTCTTGCTTCTGCCGTTGGGGTACAGCTCGGTTTCAGCGGGATGATCGGCCCGACGATTGTCGCTTTCGTCGGCGGTCTCGTCGGAATACTGGAATCGAAAGACATCGGGAGGATTTCGGACCTGACTAATATTGGCCTCTCCGTCGGCCTGGTTAACGTCGTACTCGTCTTTGCTTTTCGCCTTCCCACTCTTTCCACCCCGTTCATAGTCAATCTGGACTGGGCCAATTACATACTGGCCGGGCTGAACGGTTTTATCAGTGCACTGTTTATAGCGGCTGCCGTGCCGCCGGCCGAGAAGATTACTCAAATCACCAGTCCGATTGGCCTGATGGAATTACTTAACCCCTCTCACCCACTGATGGAAAGGCTCAGAACCGAGACTCCCGGTACCTACCATCACAGCCAGAATATAGCCAGTCTGGGTGAAAACGCCGCGAGGGCGATAGGGGCTGACCCCTTGCTGACCAAAGTAGGAGGCTACTACCACGATATCGGCAAGATGGTTCGGCCGGATTTCTTTATCGAGAACCAATCTGAGGATTCCAATCCACACGACGACCTGACGCCCTCTATGAGCAAGATAGTCCTTACATCTCACATAAACCAGGGGATAAAACTTGGCAAGGAATACGGATTGCGGGACGACGTCCTGAACTTCATCCCGACCCACCACGGAACTTCGCTCATTCGGTATTTTTACCTGAAAGCGCTGCGGGAGCACCGGGACGAAGTGGAGTTTCCCGAGGGAGACTTCCGCTACGAGGGCCGGCTTCCCCAGACCAAGGAAACATCGATCATAGCTCTGGCGGACCCCGTAGAAGCCGCCTCTCACACCCTGGAGGATAGCGGTCAGAAGCTGGAAGAAATGGTAGAGGAACAGATCGATACGAAAATAGAGGACGGCCAGCTGGACTACAGCCCGCTAACCCTGGGGGACATTGCCAGGATCAAGGAAGCATTTACGGAGACTCTGAGGGCGATGGATCAGCGACGCGTGCAGGATTACCCCGACAAGGATGCAGAAGAACTCGAGGTGGACGAGCTTGAAGAAGAGTGAAGCCAGAGAGAAGATCGAGGAGCTTCGCGAAGAGATCAGGCAACACAACTACCGCTATTACGTGGAAGACGATCCGACGATTTCCGACCGGGAATACGACAGGCTGCTGAAACGGCTGCAGGATCTGGAAGAGGAATTTCCGGAATTCCGTACGGAGAATTCTCCGACCCAGAGAGTCGGGGCCTCTCCTGCCGACGAGTTCGAATCGGCCGACCACAGAGAGCCGATGCTTTCCCTGTCAAACGCCTTCGAAGAAGAGGAGCTAGCCGAGTTCCAGGACAGGCTGTGGAGGAACCTGGGCAGGAACGAAGAGCTTACCTACTTCGCGGAACCAAAGCTGGACGGGTTGGCGATAGAACTGATTTACGAGGACGGCGAATTAACGGAGGCGCTCACCCGTGGTGACGGTCGGACCGGCGAGGTGGTAACGCGAAACGTCAAGACAATAAGAAGCATCCCGCTTACCCTCAGGGAGAACGGCCACGAGGTCCCCCCGCTGCTGGAAGTACGCGGGGAAGTCTACATGGAGAAAGGTAGTTTTGAGGAAATGAACGAGAGGCGGGCACGGGAAGGCAAGGACCTCTTTGCGAACCCGAGAAACGCGGCGGCGGGTTCCCTGCGCCAGCTCGACCCCTCCGTCACCGCGGAAAGGCCGCTCAGTGCCTTCTTCTACGATACAGGTGTCGTCGAGGGTCTGGAATTTCGCACCCAGGAGGAGCTGCTCGATTACCTCCCGAAGACCGGCCTCCGGGTCAATCCCTATATTGAGAAGTGCGAGGGAATAGACGAAGCCAGGGAGTTTTACGAGCGCCTGGAAGAGAAGCGGGAGGAAATACCTTACGAAATCGACGGGATCGTTATCAAAGTAAATGATTTCGCCCTGAGAGAAGAACTCGGAACCAAAACAAGGAGCCCCCGGTGGGCGATTGCCTACAAGTTTCCCCCGGAAAGGGCCACCACCAGGATCAAGGATATCGAAGTCGGAGTTGGCCGCACTGGAGCCCTGACACCCGTGGCCCTGCTGGAGCCGGTCGATATCAAGGGAGCAACGATCAGCCGGGCGAGCCTGCACAACCAGGACGAGATAGACGACAAGGACATAAGAATCGGAGATCACGTAATTATCCAGCGGGCCGGCGACGTGATTCCCGAAGTGATCAAGCCGATACCGGACAAGAGAACGGGCGAGGAGGAAAAGTTTCACCTGCCGGAGAACTGCCCCGTCTGTGGCGAACCGGTAAAGCGGCCGGAGGGTGAAGCCATCCACCGCTGCGTCAATATATCCTGTCCCGCCCGGGTCAAGGAATCCATAAAACACTTTGCCTCGAAGGGCGGCGCCGATATCGAGGGTCTGGGGGACAAGC
>CAZNVA010000032.1:0-11738 GCA_964576335.1 uncultured Thermotogae bacterium
ACTGTTTTCCCTCCGGTTATCACTGATCCGGTTTCGGGGAGATCGTTCTCCAGCAGGAGGTCGAGAAAGTCCTCGGTAATTTCGGGCGGTGGCGGGCAACCGGGTACGTAGTAGTCGACCGGGACGATATCGCTCAAGGCCTCTACTTTTTCGTTCACTCCCGGCAATTTGAGCTCTCCAAATTTTCCTTCCGAAACCCGCTTCGGTACAGTGTTAGCTGGATTTTTAGTCGTCGGATTCTCGCGATAGACCGTGTCAAACAAGGTTTCTCTTTCACTCAAATTGGCAAGACCCGGAATCCCTCCCAGATGGGCGCAGGAGCCGTAAGCGACAAGCATCTCCGATTTTCGCCTCAAAAGTTCCGCCATCTCCGCGTTTTCCGACGTCCTGATTCCTCCGTTAAAGAAAGTTACGTCAATTTCCCCGTCACCGTAACCCCGCAGGTCCTCGTATTTGAAGTCCGTCGCTGCCGGCCAGAAAGCTATTGGGGCGAAATCGATCAGGTCGAGCAACCGTTCGTGTAGCCCGAGGAGACCGACGTCACAACCCCCACAGGAAGAAGCCCAGTATGCGGCAAATTTCCTCTTATCTTCTTTCTTTGGCATTGCTATATGGACCCGGCCCAAGTGCTTGAATTTCCTCCGTAAACTCTCTCACCACTCTGGCAAATTCGTCCCCTTCAGTGGCTGATATCCACACAAGTTTGACCCTATCCGAGTTCATGCCGAACTCTTCAAGTGTATGTTTGAGCAGAGCGACTCTTCTCCCGGTTTTGTAGTTCCCACTGGTGTAGTGGCAGTCGCCCGGATGGCAGCCGCTGATCAGGACGCCGTCGGCTCCGTCACGAAAAGCACGCATTACCTCGCTGGCCTCGACCCGGCCCGAGCAGTTGACGGTTATCGGAATCAAGTTGGGCGGATACTCCCGCCTACTGACTCCGGCTAGATCGGCACCGGCCGACGAGCACCATTTGCAGAGAAAACCAATTAACTTCGGTTCAAATTCCATTGTCAGCCCCCGAGATAGGCATTGATAACCTCAGTTACCTGCTTGTCCGTAAGGTTTTTTAGCGTGAGCGCGTTGGCCGGACAGCCGGAGGAGCAAGTCCCACAGCCCTCACAGAGTATCTCGTTGACTTCGGCCACTTCCCGGGAATTTATTTCTATCGCGTCGTAAGGACACTGGCTGACACAGATTCCACAGCCGCTGCAGCGCTCTTCATCCACTGAAACCACCTGCGGGTCATGGGTCAGAGTCGGCTTGGACAGGAGGTCAACTGCTTTTGCTGCCGCCCCGCTACCCTGAGCTACCGTATCCGGGATATCCTTCGGACCCTGACCCGCTCCGGCAAAAAATACACCCCCGGCCAGGCTTTCGACCGGCCTGAGCTTGGGGTGTGCCTCCTTGTAAAACCCGTTTTGGTCCAGATTGAGGTTGAATCGTTTTCCAACCGTTTCTGCCCCCTCGGAAGGAATTATTGACTGAGCCAGCACGACGAGGTCGGCGTCGATTTCGACCCTTTCGCCCGCTATTTCGTCTACCCCCCAAACTTTCAAATCTCCGTCTACTTTCTTTAGTTTTGATACTTTTCCTTTCAGATACAGTACCCTGTCCTCTTCTCTGACTTCCTGAATGAATTCCTCGTAATCCTTACCCCCGGCTCTGATGTCAATGTAAAAGACGTAGGCATTGCCCTCTGGAACGCTTTCCTTGTAGAGCTTTGCGTGCTTCGCCGTGTACATGCAGCAAATTTTCGAACAGTAAGAATTATGGTTTTCCGGGTCCCGCGAGCCGGAACACTGAATAAAAACCACGTTTTCCGGGACCTTGCCGTCGGAAGGCCTCTTAACGGTGCCACCCGTAGGTCCCGTTGCGGAAAGCAACCGTTCGAACTGCAGTCCGTCAATTACGTCTTCGAAATTCCCGTAGCCGTACTCCCCCATTTTTTTCTTGGGATAGAGGTCGTAGCCGGTAGCCACTATTATCGCGCCGAAATCTTTTTCGAGGAACTCGGAAGCCTGGTCGAAATCAATTGCGTCGGCATCACAGATCTCCGCGCATTCGCTACACCTTAGCGGGTTCAATCCGAGGCAGGCTTCCTCGTCCAGGGTGTAAGAGGACGGTACGGCCTGTGCGAACCGTATGTTGATCGCTTTTCTCGAACTTAGACCCTGATCAAACTCGTCCGGTACGTTGACCGGACAAACGTCCTCACAGTCCCCGCAGAGATTACAGGCGTCCGGGTCGACGTAAGTCGGCTTCTTTTCTATCCTGACACTGTAGTTACCCACGTAACCTGACACGTTTCTTACTTCGCTGTAGGTCAATAGGTCAATATTTGGGTGCTGGTTCACGTCGACCATTTTCGGAGTCAGAATGCACTGAGAGCAATCCAGCGTCGGGAAAGTCTCCGAAAGTTGAGCCATGTGGCCGCCGATCGTTGGCTCTTTTTCCACCAGAGTAACCGCAAAACCCGCTTCGGCGACGTCCAGAGCGGCCTGGATTCCCGCGATCCCGCCACCGATTACCAGACAACGGTCGGCATGTTCTCGCTCGACCGGTTCCATAGGTTCATTTCTCTTTACCTTTTCTACGGTACCTTTGATAATCTTGAGAGCTTTATCGGTAGCTCTATCCCCGTATTCCGGGTGAACCCAGGAACACTGCTCTCTGATGTTGGCGATCTCGCACCTGTAGCGGTTGAGCCCCGCTTCCTCTACGGTATTTCGGAAAGTTTCCTCGTGCATGGAAGGAGAACAGGCAGCGACGACGATACCGTTTAAATCTTCCTCAGTGATTGCTTCCTTAATTTTGTTCTGGCCCGGATCGGAGCACATATACTCGTAGTCCGTGCTAAAGGTGACATCGTCGAACTCAATACTCCTTTCGGCAAGCAGAGAGACGTCTACGGTCCCTGCGATGTTTTCTCCGCAGTGGCAGATAAAGACTCCGATCCGTTGACTGCCTCCCATTTTCTCCTCCGAGTACTATCCGGTCGCCAGTTTTGCCCCCGTTATCTCCTCTCCGTACTCAACCCCGCTTTCAAATGCCTGTTCGTTCAACTCTTCGGTTCCTTCGGGCACGGAAGAAAGTACGGCTTCCTTCATTTCCTCCTCTGTTATGCCCGAGACCACTGTAACCAGCACACCCAGCATAACCACGTTCGCCACGATCTTGCCGCCGAGGTCTTCGGCGATCCTCGTGGCCGGCACGGTATATTGCCTTACTCGGTCCGGCGGTGCTTTTTCTTCGATCAGGTCCTCCTCCAGCAGCATAACCCCACCGTCCCTGATTTCGCTTCCGTATTTGTCGTAGGCTTCCTGAGACATTAAGACTAGCACTTCGGGTTCAGTGATTTGCGGATAATCTATCTTGCCTTTTTCTATGACCACGTCGGCGCTGCAGGCTCCGCCCCGGGCCTCGGGGCCGTAGGACTGGATAAGCACCGCGTCCTTATCGTCGAAAATCGAAGCCGCCTTTCCCGTAATGTTTCCGGCTGATATAATTCCCTGTCCTCCAAATCCACCAAACCTAATTTCCTTCCTCACTTTATCACCTGTATCTATTATTTTTTACTTCAGTATATTATGAACCTTTTCTCACGGGGGCTCCATGATAAAGATCAACCCGGAAAATGATCAGGCTCAGGTGGTAATTACAGGTGGTTAAGTGGCGGCGGCTGATTTCGAGGAGGATTGCCTGAGGCTGGCGCGTATCCAGTACCGAGATGGGTTAAAGTAATAAAAGATTACCACTGGAATTTAGTATTTTCAGAGGAACAAAAGAAAATTATATTTACCAAAATATTACTATGATATTCTTGACAAAGATAAGTAAAATGTGGCATAGTCTTGATAAGAAGAATAAACGGTCGTCTCATACGCTACGCGGTCCGGAATAACAATACCTTTGCGAGTCCTCTGCTCGGGCGGACCGGTCTTTGGAATCGTTTTAGCTTACTGACTGCTCCTGGTTCAATAAATATAGTCGAAGAAAATAAATTAAAAAAATGAACCGGGTTCATCTCTACGTTGTCAAAGCGAAGTTTGATTGGTTTGATTGGCGATAGCTATTAGTAGATAGTAGAGCAAGAAAGGAAACGGAGGTGAAGAAGTTGCCTCAAGAAACTGAAGTAAGCCCGGTTATCTGGATTCAGGGGGCTGGTTGCACCGGATGCGCAATCTCCTTAATGAATTCACCTTATCCTAAACTCAAAAACTTATTGCTGGATGAACTGGTACCGGGGAAATCCATTGGACTAAAATTTATGGCCACGCTGATGGGCGGCACGGGAGAGCTTGCGCTCGAAGTGCTGGAGAGAACCCGGTCAAAAAAAGGATATGTACTTGTGGTTGACGGGGCAGTCCCGGTGGGGGCTGAAGGGAAGTTTTGCACTGTCGGAGACGAACCGTTTTCAGATCAGGTCTCGCGTCTGGCTGAGGACGCGGCGATAGTCGTAAATATTGGCACCTGCTCTTCCTACGGCGGAATACCAGCGGGCAGGCCCAATATAACGGATTGTATCTCGGTCGGGGATCACTTAAACAGCCAGAATATTTCCACGCCGACCTTAAACGTGCCCGGCTGCCCACCGGAGCCCAGCTGGTTCGTTGATTCTCTCGCTCAGGTGATCATTTACGGGGTCCCACACGATAAAGAACTGGATGACGCGGGTAGACTGAAAGAAGTATATGGGGGGCTTGTTCACAATAACTGTCCGCGGCGGGGTGATTTCTCGACCGGTAACTTCGCCCGAAGTCTGGGTGATTCAGGCTGTCTGGTGGAAGTTGGGTGCAAAGGCCCTTATACGAACAGCGAATGTCCAAACAGGGGCTGGCTTGAAGGTTTGAACTGGCCCATACGTAACAACCATCCGTGCATAGGCTGTACGGAGCCGGGATTTCCAGATTTAATGACTCCGTTTTATGAGAAGTTCGGGATGGAGGAAGCCGAGGACATGTACAGGAGGTTGAAGTGAAACGGATATCGATCGATCCTGTGACCAGGATAGAGGGCCATCTCAAAATCGAGCTATCCGTCGAGGGAGGCAGAATCCAGTCTGCCCGGAGTAGTGGAACTTTATTTCGAGGGCTCGAGGCAACTCTGTCAGGGAGGGACCCCCGGGACGCCGGAAGGATTACTCAAAGGGTCTGTGGGGTTTGTCCTGCCGCTCATGCCGTTGCTTCTGCTCTCGCACTTGACGATGTTTTCCAGATAAAAAAGGAAATTCCTAAGAACGGCCGGTTGATCCGGAACCTGATTCTGGGAAGTAACTTTATTCACTCGGACCTGCTGCATTTTTACCACCTTTCCTCGCTGGACTACCTCAATCCGGGCGATCTTGCCGGCCTGAAATCGGCGGACCCCGATCTTCAGGACCTGGAAACGTATCTGGGAACCTCCGACGGAGCCCCATTTGTGCCCGAGTACTCCGGTGATTACAGGCTGGGAGGCGAGGTTAGCGTTGATATAGCCCGGGATTACCTGGCTGCGCTGGAGATTAGAAAAAAAGCCCATCAAATGGTAGCAATTTTTGGCGGGAAAATGCCGCATAACATGGGAACCGTGGCGGGTGGTGTTACGAAACCGCCCGATATAGATTCGATTACAAAGTTCCGTTCCAGGTTAGAAGAAATTAAAGAGTTCGTTGAGCAAAGGTACCTACCGGGTGTACTGGAAGTTGCGGACGTGTATGGAGATTATTTCGAGATTGGACAAGGTGTTCCGGATTTTCTGGCTTACGGAGGTTTCTACCAGGATGACTTTTCGAGAAGTCATCAGAAAACCGAGAAAGGTATATTGGGAGGTGCCCTTTCCCTGGGTAGCGAGGAAGTCGAAGAACTGCAACTGGAAAAGATCACCGAAAAGGTGACTCACTCCTGGTATACCGAAGCGAGTAACGGTCACCCGACAAAATCGAAGAGCCAGCCCCACCCCGACAAGGAAGAGGCTTATTCATGGGTTAAGGCGCCTCGATATTATGGAAAACCCCATGAAGTCGGGCCGGCAGCAAGAATGCTAATCAATTTCAGAAGGGGTAACGAACTGGTAAGAAATGAGCTGAAAGGGGCTCTGAATAAAACCGGACTTAGTGTCAAGCAAATACCTTCGGTAATGGGGCGGCACCTGGCAAGGGCCGTTGAGTGCTTGAGTATCGTAAAAATGATGGAAGAATGGGTTAACGAACTACGTCCGGGCGAACCCAGTTTAACCCAGTACGAATTACCAAAGTCGGGTAGCGGTCTCGGGCTAACCAGTGCACCTCGGGGGGCGCTCGGGCACTGGCTTAGAGTTAAGGACGGGAGGATAGAAAATTATCAACTTGTAGTGCCGACTACCTGGAATGCTTCTCCCCGGGACGGAAAAGGAACGCCGGGACCGATTGAAGAAGCTCTTATCGGAACCCGGGTTGAAGAACCGGATAGTCCAATTGAGGCCGCCAGAATAGTCAGGTCTTTTGATCCGTGTATGGCCTGCGCGGTGCACTGAAATCCGCTCGTTCAATAGATCGGGGGTGAAATGATGATATATTCGGAGCAAAAGCCCTGGGACGAAATAAAATCCTACCTTAGCCAGGATGATAAGGTATTCGTTCTCGGTTGTGGGGGCTGTGCTGCCGCTTCGGGCAGCGGGGGCGAAGAGCAAGTCGAAGAACTTTCGGACAAACTAAAAAAATCCGGCTGGGAGGTTACCGGTTCGAGAGTGATAGAGTTCCTTTGTAACAAAAGTTTGGTCGGAATGCGGCTGGCAAGGAATTCGGATCCGATAGAAGATGCGGACTCCGTTCTCGGTGCCTGCTGTGGCATAGGTATCCAGGCGGTCGGCAAGCTTGTCGACAAACAGGTTCATCCGGCCAACGATACTGTATCCATGGGTGGGTTTCACGGGGAATGGCCCTCCGAAGAAACGTGTGAAAGATGCGGAGAATGCCTACTTGATTATACAGGTGGACTCTGTCCTCTGACAATGTGCACCAAAGGTCTTTTGAATGGGGCCTGCGGTGGATCTCATCAGGGGGAGTGCGAGGTTGAACCAGGTAGACCCTGCGGCTGGGAGTTAATTTATCAGAGACTGGTAGAAATAGACCGCCTGGATCTTCTGTTGACTTATAATGATCCAAAAGCGAGGGACAAGTATCAATTCGCTCCACAAATGGACAAAAGACATTCTTTGTTCTGGGCTATAGAGGCAAGGGAGGACGATTCCCGTGAAAAGCTTCAGGGATAAAATCCTCGGAAACGAGAACGTGATTACCTGTGAAGCCGGACCGCCCAAAGGGACGGATGTAGATCACATTCTGGATGAACTGGACCGTATCGGCGGCTCGATCGATGCCTTCAACGTAACCGATCAGCAGAGTTCTGTTATGAGGCTTGGTTCGTTGGCTTTTTCTCATTTAATCAGTGACTTAGGTTACGAAACCATTTATCAGCTAACCTGCCGGGATAGAAACCGGATCGCTCTCCAGTCCGACTTACTGAGTGCGGAAGCACTCGGCCTTAAAAACGTTCTTGCTCTTACGGGTGATTATACCACAATGGGAGATCATCCGGGGGCAAGGCCGGTGTTCGATCTGGATTCACCCCAGTTGCTGGACGTAATAGGTCAATTGAACTCAGGGGTGGATATGGTGGGAAACGAGCTAAAGGGCTCAACGGATTTGTTTCCCGGGGCGGTCGTAAACCCCGGAGCCGACCCGGTAGAGCCTCAGGTATACAAGGCCAGGATGAAGGAAAACCTTGGAGCAAAGTTCTTTCAGACTCAGGCGATCTATGACCCGGACATTCTGCGGGTCTTCGTAAAGAAGTTGAGAAAGTTAGAAGTCAAGGTGCCGGTGCTTGCGGGGGTTCTGCCCTTAAAATCTGCAGGAATGGCCAAGTTCATGAACGAAAACATTGCCGGTGTCTGCGTGCCGGACAGGGTAATAGAAAAACTGGCGGAGGCTGAGGACGTCGTGGAAGCAAGCCTGGATATATGTGCGGAGGTTATAGATGAAACCAGGGATATCTCCCAGGGTGTGCACCTAATGCCGATGGGCTGGGAAAATCAGATGCCGGAATTGATGCGAAGGGCTGGCTTAAAGTAGCCAGAGCAGTAATGGCTGGTTGAATTAAACACCGAGTCAGGAGGTGAAAACATGTCTTCTTTAAAACAGTTGATTGATAGGAGGAGAATCAAAAGGACCTATCACACAATTGATAGGGAACAGGTCAGTAAAATCCTGGAAGAGCACTTGCCTGAACACAGGTCGTTTTTGCTCTACGGCAAGTATACGATCCCCAAGCTGGATCCGCTAAAAGCAGCTTTGAGTTCTTCGATCGTCGAAGAAGCAAAAGCGCAGGCAGCTGAATACGATTGCGATAACTTTGCCCTCCACATGCACAGCGTCATGACGATGGAGTACGAATGTAATGCCTGCGGTCTCGTCATCAGTCTGGAGTCGGACAACGTATTCAATATTTTTGTAGCAAGAGACAACGGTATTTACCAGGTCTACGAATACAAACCCCACAAGGGGACGGTGGTACAGGTCAAAAAAACCGAACTGCCCGATTACGTTATTAAGGGGCAAACTATACTATTCTAGTTCAGATATGGTTTTTCCGTCATTCTTAGAGCTGCCAGGAAATTTCTCGATTATATCAAGTTAAATGAAAACCCTACGGTGATTTCCTTGGCCATCTCTTCAAAGTTAGTACTGTCGCTCAATCCAAGCGAGACTGACATTCCGAGGTTTTGCCTCAGCTGAATTTCTCCGGTAGCGGTAAAACTCTGCTGGTAAAAATAATCAACTTTACCCTGCTGGTAGTAATAGGAGTACTGAAAATCGGTGTCGAAGTTTTCGTTGAACCTGTAAGTATAATTGGCCAGAGCGTTAACCGCGTAGTTTATCTCGAAGGTCGAAGAGAGGTCAGCCTCCAGTACCAGTTGAGAATAAGGGGTAAAGGGTCTGGCGTACCTGGCAGCGGCGTTGAGCAGGATGTCTCTTTCTTCGCCCTGCGGGTCAAGTATTTCGTAAGATAATCCCCCACGGACTTCCCAGCCACAGAGACTGGGTCTCAAACCCTTTTCAATTATCTCCCTGATTCGCAGAGTTTCTACTGCTCCGAGGTCATTTTCTTCCGGGACCACCTCCGACTCGATTATGGATACGATCTCGTCCACTATCGTTTCGACCTCCGTTTCCGGGCCCATACCTCCGATTAGCTCGCCCATCCGTTTTACTATTTCCGCCGGTAAGTTTTCGGAAATCGCACCTCTATCCACGAGCATCTGGTCAATTAAGGCACTTCTTACCAGCGGTGTGACGTTTTTGAAACGTCCGTAACCCGTACCTGTACTGACTCTAACTCCAGCTAGTTCCGAGAAGTTGTCCGAGACGTCGACACTGGCCCCGCCGAAGGCGAAAAAGTCGCTTGGGGTGATGTATAGGTTGTACCTTCCCGTCCCATAAGCGTCGTAGTTCACTGAACTGTCGCTTATTGACAGGTTGAAGTTCGAGGAGATGTTATAACTGTAGTCCGTGGTAGAATAAATGAAGTCGTAATTACCGGACCCGTTCCCCCGGTTTATATTGCCTTCGTTACTTTCCAGCGGATCATCGTAAAAGTGGTAGTCAACTGCCAGGTCGAAGTTTTGATAGGTAGTTTCCGGTTGCTCGTAGTCGCAAAGTGAAATACGGTAGTCCGGTGTTGGGTCAAATCCCGTCTGGGCAAGAAGCGAGGCACCGAAGGGGATTATTAACCCCAGAGAAAGAACCATTAGAATTGGTAGTTTCTTTAACTGTATCATTTTGATCACTCCTTTTTTAATTTTTTGCAATACGCACCCGGTCGTAAATCGTAATTCGAGAAGCTTCATCGGGTTAGGAGTACCCTGTTTCGAATAAAACCTGCTCTTTTCTCTTTTACAAGGCCTAACTGATCCAGCCTTATCCGTCCCTGGAGAATTGATGCCAACCCACAAAAAACGGCCTTGGCTCAAGATAGCAATGGATATTTTTAACCCATTTCGGAATATATGTATCCCATTACCATTATCACTATTCCGATTCCAGCCAGGAGACTGGTCCTTCCCAATGAAGGTTCTTCGGTTTCTGGTTCTTCCGGTTCGGCTGGTGGTTCTTCCAGTGCAGCGGCTGGCGTACTTACCTGACCCGATCCGGCCAGGCGGGACTCTCCTGATCTATTGAATGCCGAAACCTCGTAAGAGTAGGAGCTTTCGGGGGCTAATTCCGTATCGAGGTAACTGGTTCTATTGGGTTCCAGTGTTGCTATTGTTACTCCGTTTCTGTAAACACGAAAACCTTCTTCGTTATTGGAGGAGTCGTCCCAGGTCAACCTGATTCGTCTCGGTGATTGCGGAGAAGCCCGCAATTTTTCCGGGGCCTCGGGTATCGACGGCGGAGTCATGGCACAGTTTCTGTTCGTGGTTTCGGACTCACCGCTCTCGTTAAAAGCTACGACTTCGTAGCAATAACGCCTTTCTCCTTTTAAATCCTTGTGTACGTAAATAGTTGTGTTTTCCTCTACGGTAGCTATTCGATTCCCGTTTCTGTATACCCTAAAACCGTTTTCGTTGTCCGATTCGTCGTCCCACTGCAACCGGATACTGGAAGGAGAATCTGCCTTAGTGCGTAACCGGGCCGGCGAAGAAGGAATTTCTCTTGGCGTGTTTGCGTCCAGCGAAGAAGTGAAACTCGACTCGCCGGATTCATTATAGGAAGTGACTCTATAGTTATAAGCAGTGTCGGGGTTGAGGTTACTATCCACATACTTGTTGGTATTGGGGTTTAGGTCGGCAATTTGGTTTCCGTTTCTATAGATTCTGAAGCCAGCTTCGTTCTCGGAAGTATCGCGCCAGGACAACCTAATTTCCGTCGGGGATAGGGACTCCGATGCTAGGTTCCGGGGCGGAGTGGGGACCTCGACGGGCGTGGTTGCGCTTATTTGGGATGTTCTGGGTGATTCTCCTCCGTCGTTATAGGCGGAAACACGGTAAGTGTAGTTCGTTCCCCCGTCAAGCCCGGTATCTAAATAGGAAGTGACGTTTGCTTCTATGGTTGCCTTTCTCTCACCGTTTCGGTAAACCCGGAACCCGTCCTCGTTTTTCGAATTATCCTGCCAGCTGAGCTCTATTTCGTTCGGAGAGATCGGTCTGGCCACTGGCTGTACCGGTGGTGTAGGTATTGTCACCTGCGTCTCCCCCTCCAGCTCGTACGGTGCGAACGTTTCCCCTGATTGATTAAACGACGAAACTCTGTAGCTGTAGCTAGTACCTCCGGAAAGGCCGGAATCCGTGTAAACGGTAGTGTTTTGGTTTAGTTCGGCGACAAGCTCTCCGTCTCTGTAAACCCGGAAACCGTCCTCGTTGTCCGAATTATCCTGCCAGCTCAACCTGATTCGTTCCGGCGAAAGGACCTCTGATGACAATTCTCCTGGTCCCTCCGGCTTGCCCAGGGGGGTCATACTGCTCAAAGGTTCGGAAGAAGACTCGCCGCTCTCGTTAAACGCGGCCACGCGGTAGCTGTAGCTCGTATCTTCCTGTAAGCCGGTATCCGTATATTCCGTCAGGTTCGGGCCAATTGTCGTTATTCGGTTACCGTTCCTGTATATCCTGAAACCTTCTTCGTTATCGGAGTTATCCTGCCAGCTCAACCCGACCTCTGAAGAAGATATAACTTCCACCCTAAGCTGTCCCGGTGCGTTTGGTATCTCCATAGGCGTAGTAATGTTTAG
>CAZNVA010000033.1:0-11737 GCA_964576335.1 uncultured Thermotogae bacterium
GTTTCTCCGGAAAGTGCCTCACAGTATAGGTTGGTAGGTATTTCTTCCTAGAGTCCTCCGGGTTGTGTTAATCAAACCCGGGAAAATTAAGGAGGGTTTCAGGCCAAAAAAGCTTTACAGAACAGAGGCCTCTTCTACTCCCGGGCCGAGGAGGGCGTAGTTTAACCTTTCCCTGTCCAGCAGCCTTTCGGCTACGCTCTGGATTTCCTCGGGTGACACCGCTTCGATGCGTTCTATTACTTCCGAAACGGAGAGAAACTCGCTCTTATGCAACGCGGTTACCCCGAGACGGCCCATCAGGGAGCGGTTGTTTTCCAGGCCTAAGACCAGGTTGCCCTTAGTTTTCTTCTTTGCTCGCTCCAGTTCGTCCGAACCGACCCTGTTCTTCACCAGGTCCTCCAGTTCGTCGGTCACGAGATCGATAAACTGGTCGAGGTTTTCCGGTGCCATGGCCCCGTAAACCAGAAAGAACCCGGTATCCGCAAAGTACTGAGCGCTGGAAGTAACCTGATAGGCCAGGCCGTGTTCCTTTCTTACCTTGCGAAAAAGACGAGAGCTCATACCCTGACCGAGAATGATGTTAAGCATTTCCAGCGGGTACCTGTCCTCGTCGCTCTTTGCCAGGCCCTCAACTCCGATTGCACAATGGAGTTGGTTTATATCCCTCGAGTCTCTTTTCGTCTTTCCTCCGGAAACTTCGTTCTTTTCTTTCTGGGTCCGACTCGCTTCACCCGGTTCATCCTCCCCGATTCCTGCCAGATATTTCCCGGTGCTCTCGTAAAGTTCTTCGAAGCTCATATTGCCTGCACCGACCAGCATCATCTCACCGGGGCGTTTCAGGTTTTTGTACCTCGCCTCCACGTTGTCGCCGGTTAGGTTCTCCAGGGACTCCTCGGTCCCCCTGACGGGTTGAGCCAGACCCGAATTTTCCCCCCAGATGGTTTCTTCCAGCAGTCGCACCGTTTCCGATTGGTGGTCGTCGTGGGAAGACCTGATTTCTTCCAGTACGACGTCCTTTTCGACTCTGAAATCCTCTTTCCGGAATAATGGGTTCGTGGCCAGGTCGGTAAGGATTTCCAGCCCCTCGTTCAGGGATTCGGGCAGGAGGCGCAGGGAAAGCAGCAGGTATTCCCTGCTCGTACTGCCATTTATGTGACCACCGAGGCGGTCGACGTCGCTGGTGATCCGGTAGGCACTTCTATTTTCGGTTCCCCGGAAGAGCAGGTGTTCGATCAGGTGGGTGATGCCGTTTTCTTCCGGTGCTTCATCCCGGCTGCCCGACTTAAACCAGAGGCCGAGTGACACGGACTTGGATTGTTGTTCTTCCTGTCCGATTACACTCAAGCCGCTGGCTAAATCCTTCCGGTAACAGCCGGGGAATAGTTCCATTGTTGATGAGCTCTCTTATTCCTGAAGCAACCTGAACTGGTACCTGTTCTGATCGTCGATATTTATCAATTCTACCCTGACTCTGTCTCCCGTTTCGACGACGTCCTCGACTTTCTTTACGTAATCGCGCGAGAGTTCGGATATATGGATTAAGCCCGTTTCTCCGCCTTTCGTCTCCACAAAAGCTCCAAAATCGGTGGTTTTGGTAATTTCGGCATCTACCTGGTCACCGACCTGCAGCTCGTCTTCGGATTCTTCCGGGACACGTTGGAGATCAAGTCTGCCCTGGTCGTCGTGGCCGATGACTTTAACCCGCATTTCTTCTCCCATGCTTGTTACGTCTTCGACGTTGTCGACGTAGCTATCGGAAAGCTCGGAAATGTGAACGAGCCCTTCCGACTTGTTCGGTAGTTCGACGAAGACTCCAAAGTCCTCCATTCTCACTACCTCTCCGACGAATTCTTCACCGGGTTCGACTTCTCTCGTCATGTCCTGGATTATGTTTTTTGCTTCCTCGACCTTTTCCCTGTCGACGCCGGAGAGCTTAACCGTACCGTCGTCGTCGATGTCGATTTCCGTTTCGTACTCTTCGGTCAGGTCCCGAATGGTTCTACCACCAGGGCCGATGACGGTGCCTATCTCGGACTCGTCCACCTTAAAGACCTCCATGACCGGAGCGTGTTTGGAAACTTCGCCGCGCGGCTGAGAGATCGCTGAATTCATCTTGTCCAGTACCTTCATCCTCGCATCGTGGGCTCTTTCCATAGCTTCCCGCATGATCTCTTCGTCTATTCCGCTTACCTTGACGTCCATCTGGAATGCCGTCACTCCGTCCCTGGTACCCGCTACCTTGAAGTCCATGTCGCCGAAGTGATCCTCTTTTCCCATGATATCAGTTAATATCCGGTAGTCGCCTTCCTCTTCCATGAGGCCGATTCCGATTCCGGCTACCGGTTTATCTATCGGTACGCCCGAATCCATCAGCGCGAGCGAGCCGCTGCAGACGGTCGCCATGGACGAAGAGCCGTTCGATTCGAGTATTTCCGAAACGACCCTGATTATGTAAGGGAACTCTTCTTCGTCCGGAAGTACCGGGCTTAAAGCTGTCTCGGCCAGGTGCCCATGTCCCTTCTCTCTTCTTCCTGGTCCACTCATATAGCCTGCTTCACCAACTGAATAAGGCGGGAAGTTGTAGTGAAGCATGAACCTCTTGCTCCCTTCTGCGACCATCCCGTCTATCCTCTGCTCGTCCTGTTTGGTCGTTCCCAGAGTGGCAGTTCCCAGACTCTGTGTCTCGCCCCTGGTAAAGAGGCTGGAGCCGTGGGCCCTGTCCAGCAGGCCAACTTCCACGCTTATCGGCCTTATTTCGTCCGGATCACGTCCGTCTATCCTGACACCTTCCTTGACCGTCTTTTGCCGGACGAACTTCTTGTATTCCTCGTCAACGGTGTCTTCTATTTCTTTTTCCTCTTCTTCCTCGCGTTCCTCGTCCCCGAGTAATTCCGATTTGACCTTTTCCTTGATTTCCTCTACCTTTTCCTCTCGTTCGAGCTTCTTCTCTATTCCCACGAGTTCGGGGAGGTACCCTTCGGTTACCTCGGCAGCCCGTTCCTGCAGTTCGTTTCTTTCCTTTTCGCCGGCGCTTCTATCCGGTTCCTCCTTGTCAGCGTACTCGAGCTGAAAATCGACCAGCTTCTTAATTCTCTCATGTGCAAAATTTACTGCCGCAACGACGTCGTCCTCCGGAACTTCCGACATCTCTCCTTCGACCATCGTTACGGAGTCGCTCGTTCCCGCGACGACTATTTCCATTTCGCTTTCTTCCTTTTCTTCCGCGTCGGGGTTGATCAGGAACTCCCCGTCGATCATACCGACCTCGACTCCGGCAATGGGGCCGAGGAACGGGAGATCCGACATGGTAAGAGCCGTAGAGGCTCCAATCATTCCTGCGATTCCCGGTGAGTAATCCTCGCTCGCCGAAAGAACCGTCACGACTATATGGAGTTCGTCCATGTAGTCGTCGGGAAACAGTGGGCGTATCGGTCTGTCGATCATCCTCGCATTTAGTACTGCCTTGTCCGAAGGACGCCCCTCTCTTTTGATGAAGCCGCCGGGTATCTTGCCACCGGCGTAGAATTTCTCTTCATAATCCACGCGAAGCGGGAAGTAAGATTTATCGCTTTCCCCGCCGGACGTTGCCGTAACTAGTACCTGAGTATCTCCCAGACTGCATATTGCTGATCCATTGGCCTGTCGGGCCATTTTACCGGTTTCCAGTTCAAATTTGCTTCCGTCCAGCTCAGTTTCCATCTGCTTGTACATTTTTACACCTCAAAAAACTATTTACTTTCTTTTGATTTTCTTGTTCTTATATTTAATTCGTCTTTTAACTTTGCGTACTGCTCCGGTTTTTCCCTTTCCAGATATTCCAGAAACTTCTTTCTTTTACCTACCATCTTTAACAATCCCTGTCTTGAATGGTGGTCCGACGGGTGTTCTCTCAAGTGATCCGTCAGGTTTTTTATCTTTTCAGACAAAATTGCTACCTGAACGCTTGTCGAACCGGTGTCCTCCGAATGTTCTCCGTACTCTTCGATTAACTCCTGCTTTCTCTCCTGTGACAATGACATGTAAAATCACTCCTATCCCCGAACCCCCAGGGCAGATGCTCCGGGAGTTGGTTGGTTTATTTTTGTTCTTTTCTGATATCGCCGTATTTCTCGCCGATCTCTCTCACTTTTTCCAGTATTTTCTCTTCGTCCATAGTTTTTACGTTTCCGTCTTCCATCACCAGTTTTCCATCCGCCATGACAAAATCCACTTCTCGGCTCTTTGCCGAATAGACCAGATTTGATACCGTATCGTACTCGGGGGTCCAGTAAGGCTGGTCCCGCTCCAGGCCGACCAGATCAGCCTTTGCCCCTTCTTCGATCCGACCGAGTCCGGAAAAGCCGAGTTCTTCCACTTCCGAGGCGGTTGCGGACTTGAAGGTTTCTTCCGCCGAGAGAGCAGTGGGATCGTCGGCTTCCAGTTTGGCCAGAAACGAAGCCTGTCTCATTTCTTCAAACATGTCCAGGTCGTTGTTGGTGCCGGGTCCGTCAGTTCCCAGAGTAACTTTCACTCCGTATTGCTTCAGCTCTTCTGTTGGTGCCGCTCCGGAGGCGAGCTTCATATTGCTCGTTGGGTTGTGAGCAACGACCACGTCCTTCTCCTTCAGTATCTCCATGTCTTCCCGACCCAGGTGAACGCAGTGTGCCGCAAGAACCTCGTTGTCCAGAACTCCCAGCTCCTCCAGGCGCTGGACCGGCGACAGGCCGAACTCCTCGTAGGATTCCTCGACCTCACCCTCCGTTTCGGAAACGTGCGTATGGATCGGCACGTCCATTTCATCGGATAGCCGGGATAGTTCCCTGAGAACTTCGCTACTGCACGTGTAGGGAGCATGGGGGCTAAGGGCTACGTTCAGCCTGCCCTCCGCCGCGCCGTCCCAGTTTTCCACCAGGTCCACGGCGGTTCCTATTTCCTGCCGTCCTGATTCGTCCAGTTCTTCCGCGATAATTCCGTAAGAAATCAGCCCTCTGATCCCGGAGTCCTCTATGGCTTCCGCAGTCCGATCCATGTTAAAGTACATGTCGGAAACGGTGGTGACGCCGCTTCGAATTGATTCCAGAATAGCCAGGCTGGATGCCCAGTACACCTCTTCCGGGGTCAATTCTTCCTCGGCGGGCCAGATCCAGTCCTGCAGCCACTCGTTTAGAGCAATGTCGTCGGCATAACCGCGAAATATGGTCATGCCCAGATGGGCGTGTGTATTTACAAAGCCCGGTATAAGTAACCTGCCCTCGCCTTCGATAACCTTATCCGCGGATCGGATTGCCTCTTGGTCTACTTCCTCCAGAATTGACTTGATTTTTCCGTCCTGTACGAGCAGGGACGAATTGACCAAAGGAGAATTGTCTCCAGGTGATAAAATATCGAAATTTTTTAAAAGAGTAATCATAGGGTGTCGGGTTTAATTACAGTGAAGGAATTTACAGAATATTTCTCGACCTCAAACCTTTACCGGTTCTCCTGAATTTAAACAGAACTCACTCACAATTTACTTGAACTTTCACTAAAACCGATTATACGTCATGAATCACTGCTCTGCAATTGTTCCCACGAATTCGGAAACCCGAACGTCTTTTCGGCGTTGATTGGGGAGAATAAACGTCGAAAAACTAGAGGTAGCCGAGGCTCTCCATCCTCTCCTCGATTTCCTCGTTTTTCTCGGACCCGGTCGACTCCTTGTAAAAGCCGTCCGGCTCGTAGAACTCCGGTTCCCCAGCCGAGATCTCCTTGATTACTTCTCCGTCCATCTGTTCCGGGATTCGGAACCCGTTGAGGTTCAGTACGGTCGGTGCAAGATCCATGATCGAAGCGTCCCTCCGTCCTTTCTCCACCCCTTTGCCGTAAGCCATAAGTATTCCGTCCCTGCGGTGATGGCCCGGGTGAAGTTTTTTGCTGAAGACGCTGGAATTAAAGAACATGATGGCGCCATACCCGACGATCGACCCGTGACAGTTATCCCCTTCGAGCGGGTTGAACAGGATATCCGGTGCACCTTCCAGGTACGGGCCGGAGTACAGGTCCTCCTTGGGTTTGACCCAGTCGGCAAGCCGCTCGCTTGAGCCAGGGACCTTTATGCTCTCCAGCTTGTCCATGATTTCTGCTCTCAGATCGTGGTACTCTTCCCGGTTGACTATTCCCGAAGGTTCACGGTCCGATAGGTTCAACCGAATGTGACCTATGTGGGACCTGGAGTAAGCGGCGGTCTTTTTCCAATCGACGTCCTTGGAAGAAAGGAACAAGGCATTGAGAGCGTCGTTGGTGGACAGGCCCGTTATCGGGTTGTCCACTATCTTTAACTTTTTCGCTATCGGGTAGATGATTTCGCCGATCGGCTGGGTATTCTGCTCCGTAAACCCGAGTTTGGCCAGACTCCTCCTGAGCCTGGTTCCCGGGCGCTGGCCCAGATTGAGGTAGCCCTCGCTTTCCAGCCAGGTGTTGATGTTGAAGGTCTCCGTAATCGGCCCAAATCCGTGGTCCGATAGTATCATGAAGACAGAATCGTCCGGAGCGAAGTCGATTAACTTTCCGATCTCCCGATCTACTTCCTTGAATACCTCCAGTCTCGGGTCCCATTCGTCGCTCACTTCGTCCCAGAGGAAGTGCTGCACCTGGTCGGTGGCGAAGAAGTGGACCATCATCGTTTCGTCGTCCTCTCCTCTGAGGTAGTTATCGTAGAGGTACCGGGTCGCCTCCCCTCGATCCCTGACGGCTTTGTTTAGCTCGGCGATCCAGGATTTTGGGTCCTTTCCTCGCATAAAGGGTTCCGGAAGGTACTTGTAGTCCGGAACCTCCTCGTATAGCTCCTCCGCCAGGTCGCCGGGATAGGACCGCTGATCCGCTGCTGAAGGGGTGAGAAACCCGGGAACGACGAAGCCGTTGACCTCTTCCGGCGGGTAAGTGACCGGAACGGAAAGCAAACCGACCTTGCCGCCCTCGGAACTGATCTGATTCCAGACCGAGCGGGTCTTGATTGACTCCCTGTTTATTACTCTTCCCTTGTAGGAATCGCTCAGGTCCAGCCAGGTATAAATTCCGTGTTTACCCGGATTGACGCCGGTATGGAAGGATGACCATGCCGGTCCGGTCAGGGGCGGGAATGTACTTTCCAGGTTTCCCGACAGCCCCTGGTCTCGAATTTTCTCCAGGTTTTCCAGCTCACCCGCGTCTATCCATTTATTTACCAAATCCGGACTTGCTCCGTCCAGGGCAATCAAAAACGTAGTCATAATTCCTCCCGATCAAAAATCTTAATTAGCGAAAACTCGTAAAATAAATTCCTGTCAGAGGTAACCGAGGTTTTCCAGTTTCTTGCGCGAATCATCGGTTTCTCCTGCACGTTTCCGTCTCCTGTAAAAATCCCCGGGCGTGTAGTAACTCGGCTCCTCGGGCGAAATTTCTCTTATTACTTTTCCGTCCATCTGTTCCGGAATGGAATAGGTGTTCAGGTTCATTATAGTTGGAGCAATATCGAGAATCGAAGCGTTTTTTCTCCCTGAGCCCACCGAAGGCCCGGCGGCATAAAGTATACCGTCTCGCCTGTGATGTCCCGGGTCGAAGGAGGGGTTCAGGTCGAAAACCCTGGCCGAGGTAAACATGGCTGCTCCGTAAGCGGCGGTGTTTTTTGGCAAAGGGTCGAACAAAATATCGGGAGCGTCGCCCACGTAAGGACCGTGGTAGACCTCCTGTTTTGGTTTGATCCAGTCCGCCAGCTTTTCCCCGCTATTCGGAAGCCTAACTTTTTCCAGCTTTTCTATCAATTTACGCTGAAGTTCTTCGTAGTCCCCTTTTTCCACGATACCCTGGGTCTCCCTGCCTTTCTGATTTATCCGTACGTGACCTATATTCGCCCGCGAGTAGGCTTTCGTTCTTCTCCAGTCCACGTCCAGGTGGGAAAGAAATAGCTTGTTTAATCTGCTATCGGTTAAGGGGTCGGTCGTATAGTTATCTATTAAATTTAGTTTCTCGGCAAGGGGGTAGATTGCTTCCCCGATCGGTTTTAGTCTTTCCTTTGTAATTCCTGCTCTGGCAAGCTGCCTTTTGAGGAAAGGAACCGGGCTCTCACGGAAACGAAGAAAGTCGTTTTGGTGTAGCCAGTTGTTTACGTTGAAAATTTTGTTCATTGGGCCAAAACCGTGGTCGGATATCGCCAGGAACGTCGAATTGTCGGGGGCGATTTCCATTATCTTGCCAATTTGTCTATCCGTTTCCCTGAATACCTCCAGCCTGGGATCCCAGCCGTTTTCCCGGTGGTCCCAGAGCTTATGCTGCACGTGATCCGTTGAGAAGAAGTGAACCATGAATGTTTCCGGCCGATATTTTTTGTAAAGGTACCGCGCTGCCTTGCCACGGGATTCCGTAGTTGACTTTAGCTGATCGACCCAGTTTCTGGGACTAATTGTCGGAGTGTAGAAAGGCGGGGTAAATTTGAAATCCGGAACGGAATCCTGCAAAGCTTCCATGGCTTCTTCCGGATAGCTAACGGATTCTGCGTTTACCGGCGTCAAAAAACCGGGAATCAAAAACCCATTTACCTTTTCCGGCGGATATGTTACGGGAAGCGAGAGCAGACCCACTTTCCCCCCTCTCTCGCTGATCAGGTCCCACACGGTCCTGGTCTTGATGGAATTTCTGTTTATCGCTTCTCCCTGGTACGAACCGGATAAATCAAGCCAGTTAAATACTCCGTGCTTGCCCGGGTTTACTCCCGTTTGGAAAGACGACCAGGCGGGACCAGTTAAGGGAGGAAAAGTGCTTTCCAGCTTGCCGTGCAGCCCGTCCCTTTTTAAGCTTGCCAGGTTGGGTAGATGTCCTTCCCCGATCCATTTTTCTATCAATTCCGGGCTGGCTCCGTCTAATCCAAATATAAAGGTATTCATCTAATATCGTCGAAATCACGGGCCTTGTCGGGCCTTCTCAACCATACTACGTTGAAGTAATTTATCGCGTGATGGAGGAAGAATTTGAACCCCCAATCCTGTAACCTGCGCGCGGAGGTCTGTACGTTCATGTTTTTGTTGTAAACTATTTTCCCGCGGTTTTTCAGCCTCTGAGAGAGGTCCACGTCCGAAGCGGACTGCATCGAAAGGTTAAAGCCACCAACCTCTTCAAAGGCTTTTTGAGAAACCGCCATGTTGAAACCGTCCAGGTGCGGTTTGCCTATCCAGTGATTTAGCTTCAAAAAGGCGGTAAAGCCGTACTTGGCGAGCCAGTTATAATAGCCGTCGTCGTCGTGAAATGTAATTGGTCCATAAGCTCCCACTACTTCGGTCTCCGAGAACGAGTCCCTTATTTCATTTAGCCAGTCGTCCGATACCTTTGTATCCGCGTCGGTGACCGCTATTATCGAGTTATTTGCCGCTTCAAAACCCGTCTGGCACGCTCTAGTATATCCCTTTTCCGGTTCCTCGACCACCCTGGCTCCAAAGTCCTCGGCAATTTGTCCCGTCTGATCGGTGCTCGCGTTGTTGACTACTATTACCTCGTACTCGCCGTCAAACTCCTGGTTTTCCAGACTTTGTAGAGGTAGTTCAATCCAGTCTTCTTCGTTATAGGCGGGAATTACTACCGAAATCCGATTATTATTCTTCATCTTCCATCCATTGTAATAGATATACTCATTCCGAAAAAGGGCGACCTGGGAGCGGAGAAACCGGTAATTATCCGAAGTCAAGCTCTTCTCTTTCGTCGCCGGAAATCCGTAAAAAAAGCCCGACCAGCAATAACAGGCTACCGGCAAAGAAAAGTACGGCAAATATCCCAAATTTATCGGCGAGCAGGCCGAATATCGGTGCAATAATTATTCCGAAGACCGATCGGAGCTGAGAGTGAACCGATAGGACGGTTGCCCGCTGTTCGCTCCTGATCCGGGTTCCCAGGAAGCCAACTACCATCGGTTTTCGCAGGTTGTAGAGGGTGTAGAAGAAGAAAAAGGAGACGACGGGGACGAGCAACGAATCAATCAATACTCCAAAACCCGCGAGCAGAAACAACCCCACGTCCAGCCAGAGCAGCCAGTTCAGCGAACGGGCCAGGTTGCCGACCCTTTCCATGAGGTCGGACGATTTCCGGGAGGAGACGAAACTGTTCAGGTAGATAAAGAAATAAACTACCCCGATCAAGATAGAAGTTCGTCCCCTGGGGTCTTCTACGGAGAGTAGAATCGGTAGAGCTAGCGCCTGCGATCGGATTATCGGCTGAAGGTAGTCCTTGCCTATCTTGAACAGGGAGTCAAAGAGCGAGGCGTTTGTCAGCACCCTGCCCATTTCCGGGGTGGAGAATATCGAACCAAAGCTGGCTTTAAACTGTTCCGCCACCTCCGAAAAGGATAGCCCGCTCTGGCTTATGTCGCCGTCGAGCTCTTCCGGGTAGGTGAGCATGAGCAAAAGATCCAGGCTGTAAGGCAGGAGGCTGGCCAGAAATACCACGTTGTAATTGCCGCGAAAGAAGACGATTAACGCTGCGAGCAGGGCGGAAAGCGCGGAACCGAGCCGGGAGGCGGACCTGGTCTTTCCGTAGTAACTGACCTGCTGGTCCCTCATTCCCCGGATGTCCAGGTACTCCATGATCATCGACTTGTGGGTGCCGGAGCGGAAGGCCTCACCGCTGGCGAAGAGTATCATGGCGGGAATAAAGAGAAAGAAATCCGAGAAAAAGTAAAAGACCAGAAATGAGAGGATGTACGAGGAAAACGACAGAACCATCGCCCGCCTTCTGCCGGTCAAGTCCGCTATCGCCCCGGTCGGGATTTCGAAAACGTTGACGAACGTTTCCCTGATGCTGATTAAAATACCGATCTGAAAGTAGGAGAGACCGTTTTCCAGAAAAAACAGGTAGAGGAAAGGTTCGAAGAACCGTAAGTTCTTGAGAAAGCCGTACGCGGAGAACTTGAGTAGCATCGTGCCGTCCACGGTTATTACGTTAATCCGGTATCAATTGTTGTCCTGATTGACCCCGATCAAATCGCCCTGAATCTCCCTGATTCGGTCGGCTTTAAGCTTTTTCCGAAAAAACTTTTCCAGTTCACCCTTTTCGTACCAATCCGGTCGCCAGAGACCGTTTACGTAGTCGTAGTCGACGAACTTTACCAGCTGTTCGTAGTACCAGTTGCCCTGAGCGTACGGTTCACAGGCAATTATAGTACTGTCCCTGAACCGGCTTACCAGCTTCCTGATTAACTTTTCGTGATCCGGGTTTATATGATGCAGGAGGTCGCAGATGAAGTAGACGTCCACGTTCGGGTAATCCTCCACGTCCCTGCAATCCATCTTTTCTACCTTTAAGCCTTTATTCCTGGCGTAATCCAGGAACCTCTCGTTTAAATCTATTCCCCGGTAGTCCGCCTCCGGTGATAGGTAATCGGCCAGCAGGCCGGTACCGCAGCCGATGTCAAGCACTGATCCCTCTCCAATAATTTCCCCGGCGAGCTCGTAGCGTCTGGCGGGGTGCATTGAGTTGATGAAGTATTCGTATAGCCGGGGAAAATAGTGAATTAACATTGACTCTTCCCAGTCCGTGTCAGTTACCGCAAAGTCATTGCGCCTTTATCCAGCTGTTGATTCCGTGATATCTGATGGTAAATCAGCCCGGGGCTCAGGTCAAGCTCCTCGGACCCGCCCGGCTGTCCAGCAAACCGTTTCAAAATGAACGGGGCCAGTGGCCGTTCTTGCCTTTTCTAAAACTCATTTTTTCGTATTGACTCCCGCCGCTGAATTAACGTATAGTCTCGTTTATAATTGAA
>CAZNVA010000034.1:0-11641 GCA_964576335.1 uncultured Thermotogae bacterium
GAAGGTTACGTGGATTTGCCCGCCAACCAGATTCCTCGTGCCCTGATTGCCTGTGGGCCCGTCGAGGCGAGCCAAATGGAACAAATTGAGGAGCCAAACAGAAAGGACCTGGATTACTTCCTGGTTGAGGAAGAGGCCGCCCAGCTTGACGATAAAAGCCTGGACGTGATTGATAATTTGAGAAGGGCTCCTTCGTCGATCAACAGTCAGCCGTGGCGGGTTCTGATTGATGGACGGTTTTTCCACCTTTACATAAGCTCGAGGGGCTATCTCGCCAGAAAATTCGTCAAAAGTTTATCGGAAATGAACAGGATTGACGCCGGGATAGGCCTCGCCCACCTGGAGGTGGCCGGAAGACATCACTGGGATGAGGTGGAAATCATCAAAAATGACCACCCGGAGAAAAGAGGTCTGGATTATATTGGTAGCATGAAAAGATAGGTGTTGCTTTATCTCCGAGCTGTCCTGGGGGCTCCGGCAACTGCCGAATAATCACCGGGTTACCGATTGAGTAACCAGATTACCAGATTGGCCAGGCCCGTCAGGATCAGGCTTATCAGTATGGCGGAGCCAAGCGGAAAATAGAAGCGGAATTGATCTTTCTCGAAGAAAAAATCGCCCGGCAAGTTACCGAGAAAGGGGATTCGCCCTCCCAGATATAGTAACAGCCCCAGCCCCGCAATGATTCCGCCGGTTATCAAGAGAATTCTGCCAAGTTCCCGGGTGAAGGGAGGCATGTTGACCTCCTGTTAATAACTATCCATACTCATTCAGAATCTATTTCGTCTCAAAGTGGAGTACCCAGGTTGTGGAGCACCCAGTTTACTTAATTATACTCACTGCCCTTAAGGGTTTTAAGGATAAGTAGTGCTTCGATTTGAGGAGAGATTTCTGCCGGACGGTTACATCTCAACCGGAGCTGGCCTCCGAGGCCGTGAGCTGGAACTACACTACTCAGTTGCAATCAATTTGGTTTTTCTTTATTATTCGTCTACACAGTAGGACTCTTACATAGTGGAATTGAAGCTTGATATAACGGGCCGAGGTGGCGGAATTGGCAGACGCGCATGGTTGAGGGCCATGTGGACATTTTTTCGTCCGTGCGGGTTCAAGTCCCGCCCTCGGCACCAATTCTTTTATAGGGAATATTCTTACCAACATGAAAGTCTTGCTGGATACGATGAGTGGGGACGTACCGCCCGGAGAAATAATTAAAGGAGCGGTTCAGGCCCTTCGTGAGACCGGCGACGACCAACACCAACTGAGTATAACTCTGGTTGGTAAAGAAGAGTTAAACAGGGAATTGGTGGAAGAGCTGCAGCCGGGTACTGATCCGGATAGAATATCCTACCTCCACGCCTCAAGTACCATTTCCATGGAGGATACACCCGCAAAAGCGGCCAGAAATAACCCCGATTCCTCTCTCGTCAAGGGAATTAAAGCATTAAAAGGGGATTCGGAAATATTTGTTTCTTCCGGGAATACCGGCGCCGTTGTCGCTGCTGCACTGTTCAATCTCGGCAGAATTGCCGGCGTGGAGAGGCCCGGACTGGCGGGAGTTATCCCCACCGTTAAGAGCGGTAACGTGGTCTTAATTGATATCGGAGCGACCACTGATGCCAGTCCGAAGAACCTGGCTCAATTCGGTGTCATGGGGAAGGTCCTTTCCGGGATCGTTACTGACAAGGAAGATCCCAAGGTGGGCGTCCTAAATATTGGCGAAGAACAGACGAAGGGGAACAAGCTTACGAAGAAAGCAGTCTCCTTAATGAAGGAAAGCGATCTAAAGTACGCCGGGAACGTTGAACCTCACCTGCTTTTGACCGAGCCCCCGGCAGACGTCGTAATCTGTGAGGGCTTCGTCGGAAACATATTAATCAAGGCCTTTGAAGGCGCGGTCGATGGAACCATGGGGTTTTTCCGGGAAGCGATTTCTTCCGATTTGAGATCCAAGTTTGGCGGACTGGTATTAAGACCGACGCTGAAGAAGTTAAAAAACCAGCTGAGTTATTCCCAGTTTGGGGCAGTTCCCCTGTTAGGAGTCAACGGAGTGGTATACGTGGCGCATGGAAGATCGGGAGAACGGGCAATAAAAAACGCCATAATTAACGCCGGGGAGGCATCCCGCTGGGATTTACCAGGAAAAATAGAATCAGAAATTGAGAGGGTTGATTTTATTGAGTGACGAACAAGATCAAGAATATATAGCAAAAATAACGGGCCTGGGAGCAAAGGTACCGGAGAAAGTTCTAACAAACCAGGACCTGGAAGAGATGGTTGATACGTCCGATGAGTGGATTACAAGTCGTACCGGGATAAAGACGCGTCACGTGTTGGGAGAGGGAGAAGACCCCTCCGAACTCGGGATTGCGGCGGCGGAAGAGGCGATTGATAATTCGCCGTTCAGCAGGGATGATATCGATCTAGTCGCAGCTGCTACCAACGTTTCCGACATGCCTATACCGGGTTCTTCCCCCTTCATTACGGAAGGGTTGGGAATATCGGCGGATATACCATTTTTCGATTTAAAAGCAGGTTGTAGCGGTTTTCTTTATGGCCTGGACGTGGCAACAAATATGATAGAGGGTAACTACGATACTGTTCTCGTCGTCGGATTGGAGGCACTTTCCCGGATAGTAAACTGGGAGGATAGAAGTACCTGCGTCCTGTTTGGCGATGGTGCCGGGGCGGCAGTGGTTAGTTCTAACGGTTCCAGCGGGACCGTGCTGGCTTCGTCCATGTACGGAGATCCGTCAAAAGCCAAATTAATTAACCTTGAAGGGGGAGGCACGAGATATCCCCCGGCCGATGGTGATTCCGATGATGATAAATATTACATTGCCATGGAAGGTAAAGGCGTATTCAAAAGCGCCGTAAACATGATGAAGCAATCTTCCCTGGCCGTACTGCGGGAAGCCGGCGTTGAGCTTTCCGAAGTCGATTTAATCGTGCCTCACCAGGCCAACATTCGCATCATAAAACAACTTGCGAAAAGCCTGGGCGTCGAGATGGATAAGGTGGCGGTGAACCTGGAGAAATACGCAAATACTTCCACCGCGACCATCCCGCTGGCCTTTAAGGAATACCTGGAGGAAGGAAAGATAGAACCAGGCGATTTAGTTCTAATGACGGCTTTTGGTGCCGGGGCTGCCTACGGTTCTACGCTTATCGAGTGGTGACCAACATGGGTTCTACGGCATTTCTCTTTCCGGGTCAGGGTTCTCAGACAGTCGGCATGGGAGAAAATTTATCGGACGATAACAGGGTAGCTGGGCTCTTCGAAACTGCGGAGGAAATTATGGGGTCAGATTTTCATGACCTCATGTTGAATGGACCGGAAGAGGAACTCAACCGGACGAGGAACGCCCAGCCGGCAATTTTTATCGATGGCCTGGCCCGCTACGGTATCCTGCGGGATGAAGGGGTATCGCCCGATTACATGCTGGGCCATAGTCTGGGCGAGTTTTCCGCCCTCACTGCTGCAGGTTGTCTGACTTTTGCGGAAGGGCTAAGGATTGTCAAGAAGCGTGGTGAACTTACCGGAGAGGTGGATGTAGAGGGCTCGATGGTGGCCGTTATGGGAGTTGATTACTCGGTAGTGGAGGGAATAATCGAGGCGGCGGACGATTCCGTTACGGTTGCCAATCATAATTCACCGCACCAGGTTGTGATCTCCGGGAAGAAGGAGTCCCTGGATAGGAGCTGTGAAAAACTCCGCGAGGAAAGTGCCAAATGTATAGAGCTGGACGTTACCGGCCCGTTCCACTCCTCCTACATGGAGGGTCCGGAGGCGGAATTGAAAGATTACATCGCGCAGTTCGAATTTGACGATCCTGAAGTCCCGGTTTTGTCCGGCGTATCCGGTTCCTTTGAGGACGACGGAGATCGCCTCAAGGAACTTATCGGTCGGCAGATGACCCACTCCGTTCTCTGGGTGGATTACGTCAACCTTCTCGGTGAGATCGGGGTCAACAGGACTATCGAAGTAGGACCCAGCGGGACCCTTTCCAGGCTAACGGGCAGGATAAATCCGGACATCGAAAGGTTGAAATTTGACGAGGTGATTTAATTTGGAATTTTCCGGAGAGGTTGCAATCGTTACCGGGGGAGGCAGCGGCATCGGGGAGAAAGTTACTAAAGGTCTGGTTGAGCACGGGGTAAATACCAAGATTTTCTCCCGATCCCGGGGGGAAGATACTGCCCGCCAGCTGGGGGATAAATGTGAGTTCCTTCGGACGGACGTTACTGACGCCGAAGCGGTGAAAGAGTCCATCGAAAAGACCGTGGAGCAGCACGGACGTGTTGACTACCTCGTAAACAACGCCGGTTACACGAGTGACAACTTACTGGTTCGTATGTCGGCTGAAGAATGGGAAAAAGTAATTGACGTCAATTTGAATGGCGTTTTTAACTGTACCAAAGGGGCTTTACGGTACATGATGAAGGGAGAAGGCGGTAGTATAGTCAATATTTCTTCGGTTTCGGGGATCCTTGGTAACCCCGGTCAGGCGAATTACGCTGCTTCCAAAGCCGGGATAGTCGGGTTTACCAAGTCCCTGGCTCAGGAGTACGGCTCGCGAAACCTGCGGGCAAACGTGGTAGCTCCGGGTTTTGTCGATACTGCTCTGACCGAGGACATCCCGGAGGATAAACGCGTGTCTTATCTGGAAAACGTCATTCTGAAAAGATTTGCGGATCCGGCGGAAATCGCGGATCCCGTGCTTTACCTGCTGAGCGACGGGGCCAGTTATATTACTGGAACAGTTCTCAGGGTTGACGGTGGTTTGTCATTTGGCTAGACTTTTCATCGTTAAACTTGACTTTATAATATACTAGGAGGTATTTCCATGGAGGACCTCGAATCACAAGTTAAAGAGATAATTAGTCGGCAGTTAATGGTGGACGAAGAGGAGCTGACCCTGGATGCTTCTTACGTTGAGGACCTTGGTGCGGATTCTCTCGACACCGTTGAAATGATAATGGAATTCGAGGACGAGTTTGGAATAGAAATTCCTGACGAGGACGCCGAGGACCTGACAACAGTCGGCGAATCCATAGACTACCTGGAGGAACTGCTGGAAGAGGAAGCTTAAGCTCAGAAATTTTATTTAATAGTGGCTTCGCCCTTTGTTCTAATGATTAGTTGCGTGGGCTGTACTGGGCAACCCGGATAGTAAATTTATTTCCCTTTGCCCGTTGATTGTGTCGATTTGATTCCCGGTCTACGGGAACCCGATGTATCACTTAAAGGCACCGAGGTGATGTCTATGGGGGAAGAAAGAAGGGGCGACGTAGGGCACGAGTCAAAAAATCCTTACTACGAAGGGAAAAAGTACAAAGAGCCTACGTTCTGTTCTAACTGCGGCCTGGTTTACAGGCAGGGTCGATGGGTTGATCAATCCCTGTCAAACAAAAGGAATGCTCACGAAGCACTGTGCCCGGCCTGCAGGAGGAAAAGGGATAGAAACCCCGAGGGATTGGTCTACCTCTCCGGGGGCTACTTTGACGAACACCGGGAAGAGATACTTCATATTGCCAAGAACAGTGAGCAGAGGGCAAAGGAGGAACGGCCACTCCAGCAAATAATGTGGGTTGAGGAGGATTCGGAGAACCTGGAGCTGGCCACGACGAACGAGCACCTCGCCAGGAGAATAGGCAAGGCGGTTGCCAGGGCCCACGATGGAAGTCTGGAGATAAAATCTGGCGACAAAGGTAGGCTTGTTAGAGTTTACTGGTCAAGGGAGGAGTAGCACTAAATGGCTGAAGAAGGCACCGTAGAACCAAGCGATCAGAAGATAGAAGAATTTCTCGAGGACCTGGCGTCGAGCAAACCGGCACCGGGCGGCGGTTCAGCTGCAGCAGTGGCCGGAGGATTGGCGGCTGCCCTGTCCTCAATGGTTGCCAACCTTACTATAGGAAAAGAGAAGTACAAAGAAGTTGAGGGCGAGTTTAAGGAGATCCTTGAGGACGCAAACGGTTTGAGGCAGGAGTTTCTAAAGACCATAAGTGAGGATATTCGGGCCTATAACGAGGTAATGGATGCATATGGGGCTCCCAGCGATACCCCGGAAGAAAAAGAGGAGCGCAGAGAGGCCATACAGAAAGCCCTGAAGGGAGCGACCGAACCGCCGTTCAAAATGGCCGAGCTCGCTTTAGAGGTCCTGGACCTGGCGCGGAAGTGTGCCGTATCCGGAAATTCCCACGCGGTAACCGATGCCGGGGCATCGGCAATTCTGGCGGAAGCTACCGTGAGGACTTCCCTGCTGAACGTTGATATCAATCTCTCCTCAATTTCGGACGAATCCTTCGTCAGCGAGAAGACGGATAAGAGAAATGACTTAAGTTCCAGGGCAATGGAAAAGTCCGAAGAGATAGTGGAAATAATGAACGAGAAGATTTAGTTTCCATGTCAGAAGAATTTTTGGACCTGGGCGTCAAAGCAGCGAAAGAAGCCGGGGAGTTGCTGGTAAAAGGGCTGGGAGAAACCCGGAACGTATCCGAGAAGTCCGGACGGACCGATCTAGTTACGCAGTACGATCACGCCGCCCAGGACCTGATTGCGGAAAGAATACAGGAAAAATACCCGGATCATTCCATCCTAGCTGAAGAGGAATTCAGCGTCGAAAGGGATTCGGTAAAATGGATCGTCGATCCTCTGGATGGGACTACGAACTACGTCTACAATTACCCTCTGTTCTGTGTCTCCATTGCCGTTGAAAAAGGGGGTACACTTGAAGCCGGCGTAGTTCATATACCGGTTATAGACGAAACTTTTACGGCACTTAGGTCTCGGGGAGCCTGGTTGAACGGGGACAAAATCTCCGTCTCGGACAGGGTTGATTTTTCGCGGTCATTGTTATCAACGGGCTTTCCCTACGACGAGCGCAAGGTACCGGCCGCGATAGAAACTTTTAACCGGATGGTCAGAGAGGCCAGAGGTATCAGGCGAGACGGTGCAGCAGCTCTGGACCTATCCTTTACCGCGATGGGAAGGTTTGACGGATTCTGGGAGCTTGGCTTATCGCCCTGGGACGTCGCTGCCGGGACGCTGATAGTCAGGGAAGCCGGGGGGCTGGTTACGGATTTTTCCGGAAATGAACACGACCTCTACGGTTCCGAAGGTATAGTTGCTTCCAACGGGGAAATCCACGGCGAACTACTTAAGAGGTTAGAAAACTAGGTGTTTTAAAATGAATGATATTTCGATACGGGAAGTGGAGGGTTACGAAGACGAAGAGGTCCTGCTGAAAGGTTGGCTTTACAATATGCGTTCCAGCGGGGGAATAAAGTTCATCCAGATCCGGGATGGAACTGGTATTATTCAGGGTGTACTGAAGGAAGGGGCCGTTGATGACGAGTTGTTCGAGGAGGTTTCCGACTTAAAACGGGAGTCCTCTATAAAGGTTACGGGTACCGTCAAACAGGATGATAGAGCTCCGATCGGTTACGAGCTTGAGGTTTCCGACCTCGAGGTCGTGCACTCCGTAGAGGACGACTTCCCGATTGCCCCAAAGGAACACGGTCCGGGATTCTTAATGGATAACCGACACCTCTGGATTCGAGCCAAAGGGGCAGCACCGGTGCTGAGAATCAGGCACGAGTTCCTTCAGGCAACCAGGGATTTCTTTGACCGGGCCGGTTTGATTGCCACGGAAGGTCCGATTTTGACCGGAGTTTCGGTGGAGGGCACCACGACGCTCTTTGAAACGGATTACTTCGGCGAGGATGCTTATCTAACCCAGAGCTCGCAGCTCTACCTTGAAGCAACGGCCGCGGCGCTGGGCGAGGTTTACTGGATCGGACCAGTGTTTCGGGCGGAGAAGTCAAAAACCCGGAAGCATCTAACTGAGTTCTGGATGGCGGAAGCGGAGCTGAGCTGGGTGGAACACGATAAGAACCTCGATTTTCAGGAAGAGATGGTAAATTCCGTGGTCACTCGAGTTGCGGAGAACCGTCGCGAAGAACTGGAAAGCCTCGACGTCGACCCGGATGCCCTGATTGAAAAAGTCGAAAAGCCATTTCCGCGTATCACTTATTCGGAAGCCGTTGAAATAGTCAACGAAGCAGGTATCGAAATGGAGGAAGGTGAGGATTTCGGAGCACCTGCCGAAACGGCGTTAGGTGATCACTTCGAGAAACCAGTTTTCATAGAAGCCTTCCCAATGGAACTAAAACCGTTTTATATGGAGCCCATGCCCGACGGTGAAAGAGTATACGCGGCTGATCTCATCGCTCCGGACGGTTACGGGGAAATAATCGGGGGCAGTCAGCGTATAGACGATCTGGATTTGCTCGAAAGGCGGTTCGAAGAAGAGGGCTTGCCAAAAGAGCCCTACCAGTGGTACCTTGATCTCCGGCGATACGGTTCCGTTCCTCATTCCGGTTTTGGTCTGGGCGTGGAGAGAACGATAGCCTGGATCTGCAATTCCGAGCACGTAAGAGAGACGATACCGTTCCCGCGGCAAATAAACAGGATTTATCCTTAATTATGGGCCTGAAAAGCTTTTTCCAGTCCTTAAAGGGCGTGTTCTGGTTTCAATCCCCCTCGGATGATCTAGAAGAGGAGGTTTCTCCCTCCCGTGATACCCATGACGTATTTTTCCGGGTTAAAAATGTCGAAGATTACGAGGAAGAGTTAAAGTCGTTGAAGGCCTGGGCCAAGAAGGATTTCGAGGATCCGCGGATAGTTTTAAACGATCCCGACGTGATTGAAGACTATATTGACCTCAGCCTGGACTTTGAAACGGCCCTTGGTGACTTTCGGCTGGTGTACTACGAAAACGATGAGCTCGTCCTCCGCGGAGACAGGGAACTGGTACCGGAAGTCAGAGAAGAGATCGAGGAAAAGCTCGATCTGAACTTTAAAAGGATATGAGCTGTATTAGTGCCCTGAACCTGGCCGGACAACTGCCCTAAAGTTAACTTCCTATCTACCTTACTTGCTGGGAGAATTCCCCCAACTAGTTTGCTTTTTATTCTGGGTCCAATAGAATAAATCGTAACCCCGCAGGGTGGCTATGCGGAGAAAACGAAAAGATTGAGGGTGATAGAATGTCGCAACTCGACGCCAAAACATTTTTCGAATTCAGCTTTCTTTCCAAGCCGAAGTTATCTCCGGACGAAGAGACCGTTGCCCTGGTAGTTAATAAAGTAGACGAAGAAGAGGACGGTTACAGTACGAATATCTGGCTTCACCATTTCGACCGCGGCGAGACGGATCAGCTAACTGCTTCCGGGAAGGAACATGACTTTGCCTGGATAAATGATCACGAAATATTATTTACCTCCGATCGGGATCGGGAAAACGAAGAAGAGGACGAGAAAAAAACTGAATTCTTCCGTATAGATATTACCGGTGGGGAAGCTCGCAAAGCCTTCTCCGTGGACCGAACAGTGAGTGCTTTTAGTTTAACGGGAGAGAGGTTGGTCTATCGTTCTTCCGTTGATCTCGAGGAGGATGCAGGCGACGAAATGGAGGGTGACTGCACGACCCTGACGGAGATACCGTTCTGGGAAAACGGTCAGGGGTTTACCAGCGGGAAGAGAAATCACCTTTTTGTCAGGGGACTCGAAGCCGAATCGGAGAGTAGAGAGCTTACACCGGGTAAAATGAACGTATCGGAGTTTTCGGTCCATAAAAACAACCTGGCTTTTGTCGGTACCGAGTATGAAGACAGGGCTCCGATAACAAACGAGCTGTACATGGTATCCCTGGAAGGGGAATCGCCGGAGCCGGAGAAGTTGACCGGAAAAGAAGGTTCCTTCTGGCTGGTGAACTTTCTGGATGACCGGAGGCTCTTTTTTACCCACACGGACATGGAGAGCCACGGCTTGAACGAGAACCAGAAGCTCTACGAGTACGACCTGGTTGAGGGTAAGGCCACGGTCGTTTCGGAGGACTGGAAGGACTCCTTTTCCAACCGAGTACTGACGGATGTCCGGCTGGGTAACGGGCAAAACAGCAAGGCCGTTGACGAAAAATTTTACTTCCTCTCCACAAAAGAAGGTGTCTCCTACCTCGCTTCCAGCGACATCGCCGGTGAAAAGAAATACCTCACGAAAGGAGAAGGTTCGGTGGATGGTTTTGACGTCGGCGAGAATCGTAGAGTTTTTGTCGGGCTTTCTCCGAACCGCCCTCAGGAGCTATACTCGCTGGAACCAGATGGAACTGAACGTAGATTGACCTCGTTTAACAAGGACTCCTTGCCGGAAGAGAGCATTATGATCCCGGAAAGCTTTTCCGTTGCCAGAGGCGAGGCCGAAATCAACTCCTGGGTGCTTACGCCGCCGGGTTTTGACCCTGATAAATCTTACCCTGCGGTACTGGAAGTGCACGGTGGGCCAAAAGCTGCCTATGGAGATGTCTATTTTCACGAACTGCAGCTACTGGCTAACGAGGGTTACGTAGTAATATTTTCCAATCCGAGGGGCAGCGACGGTCGAGGCGATAAATTCGCCGATATCCGAGGCGGATACGGTCAGGAGGATTACCGCGACCTGATGGCGGTGGTGGATCGGGCCCTGGAAGAGTTTCCTTTTATTGACGAAGACCGGCTCGGTGTAACGGGTGGTTCTTACGGTGGTTTTATGACTAACTGGATCATCGGACATACGGATAGGTTCGAAGCTGCAGTATCCTGTCGGAGTATTTCGAACTGGATTTCAAAGTTCAACACCACTGACATCGGCTATTTCTTCGTGGCGGACCAGCAGGATGGAAATCCGTGGGAAAACCACGATAAACTCTGGGATCAGTCGCCGCTGAAGTACGCCGATCGCGTCGAGACTCCAACCCTTTTTATCCATTCCAGGGAGGATTACCGCTGCTGGGAGGGAGAAGCTCTGCAGATGTTTACCGCCTTGAAGTACTTCGACGTTCCGGCGAAATTATGCCTTTTTGAAGGTGAAAATCACGAATTAAGCAGGGGAGGAAAGCCGGAGAACCGGGTCAGAAGGTTGCGGGAAATCCTGGACTGGTTTGATACCCACTTAAAGGAATAGAAACGGATAATTTCGAAAAGACTACAGCGGGGCCAGGTCGTAATACCCTATCAGGAAAGCAGTTCGTCCTGGTCGGCCGAGATTTCTTCTTCCATGACTTTTGACTGTACTTTGGCGGTGGCCAGTTGTAACCCGGATTTATCGCGGACTTCAGCCTCGGATTTCGCTATCCCGTGACGGTGGCTCAGAACTCTCGCTCGCGTAACTACCTTTTCTTCAAGAGGTACGGGCTTGAGGAATTCGCACTCGAGCTTGTAGCTTGGAGCGAGCCTGCCCGTTTTCTCCATAACCGCCCAGGAGGAGGCCTCGTCCATCAGAGTAGCGATAATACCCCCATGGGCACTGGTTTTGAAGCCCTGGTAGTTACGGTCCAGCTTGGTTTCGGCTTTCAGCCACTCGCCCCTCTTTTCGAATTCGAGTTCCAGGCCCCAGGGGTTTTTACCGCAGCCGAAGCACCTGTTATCTTCTGCGTTCCAATCGAAATTCGACATCGTCATACCTCCCGATATTTTTAGACAAGGATATCAAAGTGATCCGTTATTATCACCCCGTGTTATTCCCCTGAGTGAAAAAATGATTAAACTCAATTCTTTCACCACTTCAAATCTTCGATAGGCAGGTTCTTTCCAGGCCAGATGTC
>CAZNVA010000035.1:0-11398 GCA_964576335.1 uncultured Thermotogae bacterium
CAGGGTTCGAGATCCTCGACCTGGAAAACATTACCGACCACTACGTCAGGACAATTGAAATCTGGTTAGACAGGATCAAGGACCGCAAGGAGAAAATTGAGGCAGCTATACCTGGCGAATCGAAAAAACTGCGGACTTATCTAACTCTCGCCCGGAGAGCTCTGAAGAGGCGGACCTCCCTGCAACAGCAAATACTGGGCCGGAAACTTTCGTGCTAAGGTCACGTTAAATTTTCATGTCAGCTCTTTTAACCGGAATAACCGCCTATATAGTTGCCGGGGTAATCAGCCTGATCCACCCTCGCCGCCGTTTCTGGATCAGCCTGCTCGGCTGGGCCGCGGGGCTCGGAGGGCTTATCCAGGGTATCTGGATCTACCAGAAGTCCGGCACGAAGGTTTTTACCCTGGGTGAATGGGGGAAACTGGGAGTGGAGTTCAAGCTGGACGAGACCACTCTGCTATTCGCCGGACTGGTCGTAGTTCTAAACCTGTTTACGCTTTTATACCTGCAGGGGACCAAAAAGGGTACTTTTTACGCACTTTACAATTTCCTTCTGGTCTCCACTTACTCCATGGCCTTCTCTCACGACCTTTTCAACATATACGTGACGATCGAGTTCATGTCACTTGTCGCGATCCTGTTAATCGGGTACGGCCGCAAGGCTTACCAGATATACGCCGGGATAAAGTACCTGCTGGTCTCCTCGCTGGCGATGAGTCTTTACCTGATCGGACTGGGGCTGGTCTACCGTGGCGGAGGGCACCTCAGTATCGCCGAGCTCGAAAGGGCAATTGAAGGGACACCCGAATTTACGCTTTCACTCGGAATTAGCCTGATGATTTCTGGCCTGGCGGTCAAAGGCGGGGTAATGCTTTTCAGCATGTGGCTGCCCGATGCGCATGGCTACAGCGGAACCGTAGTATCTGCACTTTTATCCGGGCTGGCAATCAAATCCGGCCTGGTCGGGGTCATAAGGCTGGCCGAACTAGTCAACTGGAACATATTGTGGCTCTTTCTCGGTAGCCTGACGGGAATAACCGGAGGTATATTTGCTCTGCTCGGTCGGAGACCCAAGCGGATTCTTGCTTACAGCACGATATCACAGATCGGCTACGTCCTGCTCGGGGTTGGCGCAGGAACTACCGCCGGTATCCTGGCTGCAGCTTTAAATATCTTTTTTCACGGGTTGTTCAAAAGTCTGCTTTTCCTTTCTGTCGGTCATGCCGGCGTCGGAAACAGGGACGTATTTTCCGGCGAATCCCTTTCCGTACCTACCGAAAGCCTGGTCGGGTTGTCCGTGGGGACTTTATCAATTCTTGCGATCCCCCCCTTCAGTAAGTACTTCAGCAAGGTCTTTTTGCTCGAGAGCTCCACCCAGGGCTGGATTACCTGGATCATGTTGCTTATCGGCCTCGGCACCGCAACTTACGTGGTCAAGCTGGACTGGGCCCTGCTGCTCAAGTCCCACCGGGAACCGATCGATGAGGGTGGCTGGGCTCTTATTGCCTTCTCCTTCTTTGTCGCGACCTCCGGCCTGGTAGCCTGGATGGTCCTTGGGAGCCACGAGATTTCCGCCCTCCTGACTTTCCACCATATCGCGCTTTATCTTTCACTTCCGGCAGCCGGCCTGCTGGTATTCCTCGTCCTCAAGAATAAACTGAGCCAGGTCAAATCGCCCCGGCTCCCGTTTAACCTCGATAACGCCCTGATATCGGTTTTTACAGGTTTTCTGTTTATCGAGCTTGCTTTAGTGGTATTCGGCCTCTGAGGTCTCAGGCGCCGGGAAGGTTAGTGACAACTTTTATAGCGTTCATTATGTCGGTTCTGGTAATGATACCGACCATTTTCCCGGTCTCATCCGTGACCACGAGGCGACCTATCTCGTTCTGAGTGATTCTGTGAAATGCTTCGCTCGCCGGTTCATCTCTTTCAATGGTGATCAACTCGGACGTGAGAATGCTCTCAACCGTCCTATCCGGATCGTCGGCCTCCTGAATGTCCTCCAGAGTAACTATACCCACGACCCGCCCCTGGCTCAGAACCGGGTAACCCAGGTGACGTTCTTTCAACATGGTCTCTTTTAATTCGGCCACCCTGATATCCTCACCGACAGTCACGACGTCCTTCGTCATGAGATCCCCGGTCGTCAAACCTTTTAGAGCTCTTTCCAGGATTACGCTCTGGTATTCGGAAGTTACGCCGGCATAAATGTAGAAGGCAATAACTAGCAGAAAGATATTTAGGTTCAAAAGCCCGTAGAAGCCGATCAAGGTGGCTAAAAACTTGCTCACCCTCGTAGCGATTTTCGTCGCCTGAAAATGTGATTTTTTCAGGGCAATCACCGAACGCAGAACCCTGCCTCCGTCCAGGGGCAGGGCGGGTATCAGGTTAAAAATACCCACTGCGATGTTCACGTAAAAGAGAAAACCCAGGGTAAACCTCGGAACGGTTCCAGCCGGATCGGCGGTCATTAACAGCAGCCAGAATATCCCGCCCAGGGCGAAACTGGTCGCCGGACCGGCAAGCGCCATTTTGGCCTCTTCTCCGGGACGGGATGGGATTTCCTTCAGCTGGGCGACCCCTCCGAGCACGTGGAGAGTAATGCTTTCAATCTTGACCCCATAGCGAATCGCCAGGATCGAATGGCCGAGTTCGTGCAGCGTTACACCGATAAACAAACCGATTGCCGCGATGAAACCGAGACCAAAAGCCCCAGCTCCACCACCAATCGCCTCAGTATCGATTCCAAGGTTGAGCAGATCCACGTAGAAATCCAGCTGCCTGCCGATCAACCAGGCAAGTACCGGTAAAAAGAGGAGGAAAGAAATGTTTAGCTTTATGGGGATCCCCATGATACGGAATGGAAGCTGGTAGTTCGTTTTCATTAATACCACCGACCCTGGAGGCAAGCAACCACTTGAGGTACGAAAGCCTGAGTCAATTATAACCTATTGGAAGGTTCCAGCCCAATTCCGCAAAGAAAAAACTCGTGTTCCGGTCACTTTTGGATCCGCCGGAGCTTCCGACCCAGACCCTTTTAGTTTATGGTCGAAAAAATAATCCAGGGATGCGGAAGAAAACCCACATCCCTGGATGATAAACTGTAGTCGAACTACTTATTCTGGATGAACTTTGATACGTACGGACTCACTCCGGGCTCGTCCCTTCTGTAGTGCCCCGAAGGTTCGCCTGTGAGAAGTTCCTCAAACCAGGCCTCGTGTTCCGTTTCCTCGTGCAGTATGGCTGCTGAAAGCTCGTAAGTCCGAGGGTCCTTCCCATGGGTATAGTTGCAGATGTCCGTGTAAACACCCACGGCACAGCGTTCAGCGTCAAGCAGGACCTCCAGCAGGTTCTCCGTCGTCTCTTCGTCGGGTAACCTGGCATCCATACACGCCGCCCGGTCCGCGAATTCAGTTATATCGTTCGGTAGAGTCCCGCCGAGCTCGTAAATCCGCGGTGTCAGGGCCTCGAAGTGGTTCCTGTCCTCCAGCCTTGCATCCTCGATGATCTCCTTGATGGATTCACCCTCGAGCCCGACCGCGTGAGTCCTCAGGTTCGTATAGTAATAATAGGTAGTAAACTCGGCAGCAGCTGCGTCAATGAGTTTCTTTTTCAGTTCATCGACATCGATACCGGCCTCTTCTATTAATTCTACGTTCCTTTTCGCCATTTTTTACCTCCCTTTTTTGTATATTTTCCATCTAGCAACATAATTATATAGTAATGATTTTAAATTACAAGTAGATTTGTCTTAAAAATAAAAAATTTTGCCCGGGTATTCAATTAACCCGGGCAAACATGGCAAACTATCTCGGAATTGAGTTTCTGACGGTGAACCTCAAAACATCCGGAAGAGGCAAAACCGGGGATCAGGCCGGAATCCCGTAAGTTTCGTCGTCCAGGTCGATCATGTAAACTCGCTCCTTCCGCCGTAGTTCCTCGAGGGATTTGACCTCCGATGGCTCGAGTTCGAAGTCAAATACTTCGGCGTTTTCCCTGATGTGTTCTCTCGTGCTGGACTTCGGTATAGTAGCTACACCTTTCTCGATCTCCCAGCGCAGAACGATCTGAGCCGGAGTTCTGTCGTACTTCTCGGCGAGATCGTGCACTTTGGCTTCATCCAGAACTTTCGTTCTGGCCAGCGGCGCCGAAGCGGTGATCCTAATTCCGTTCTCCCTGCAGTAATCCAGCAGCTCTTCGTCGTAATACAGAGGATGAAACTCCACCTGGTTGACGGATACCGGTAAACCTGATACCTTGCGAAAGATCCTCAACTGGTAGAAATTGAAATTGCTAACTCCAATGCTTTTCACTTTGCCCTGTTCGTGTAATTTTTCAAAAGCGGATATCGTCTCCCTGATGGATATAGTCGGATTTGGCCAGTGCACCAGGTAAAGGTCCAGGTAGGACGTCCCCAGTTTTTCCAGAGAGGCCTCACAGGACCGCAAAACGTCCTCGTAGTGCAGGTTGCTCGGCAGGACTTTTGAAGTGAGAAATAATTCATCCCTGTCGGCACTCTCGATGGCCTTACCCACTGCTTCCTCGTTGTGGTAACCTTCGGCCGTATCGATACTCCTGTAACCGAGCTCAAGCGCGTTTTCGACCGACTCCGTGGCTTCTTTTCCGCTCAGGTTCCAGGTACCGAACCCCAGAACTGGCATGGATTCTCCCGATTTTAGTTCTACTTCCGGTATTTTGGACATAAGAATCACCTCGTCCAGGTTTCAGGTTTTCAAGTATTACTCCAGATCTGCCGTCCTCAACTCACCAGCCGGGCCAGAAATTCCGGTCATCCCTGCCAGCCGTTGAAGTGGACGATTTTTTCTACGGGTCTCTTTGGAACGTGCAGCGTTCCGGCTTCGTCCAGCCAGTAATCGATTTCGTCCCGCCCGGCCTCGACTTCGATTTCCTGGTCCGGGTAGCCTATCGCAACGGCAAGGTCAAGCTTTCTGGTATCCGGGATACCGAGAATATCCTCCAGGGGTTCCTCGTCCAGCGCCCCCAGCAGGCAGGTCCCAAGACCCTTGCCTACAGCACCGAGACAGATGTTTCCCGCCGCCAGCCCGGCATCGTGATTTTCCGTGACGGGCTCTACCGTCTCGTTAATCAGGAGAAAAATATAAGCCCTCGGCCTTTCCTCGAAATCCGGATTCCAGTCGACTGCTCCGGCCCAGTTGGTATGCTCGAAGACCTCTTGCTCCATCTCCGGTCTGTCCACCACCAGAAATTCTATCGGTTGCTTGTTCATCCCGCTCGGGGCAAGGCGTCCGAAATCCACCAGATTCTCCAGCTCCTCTCGCTCCACTCTCTTTTCCTTGAACTTCCTGACGCTTCTCCGGGACAGTATTGCTTCTGCAACGTCCATTACTGAAAACCTCCTGTATTTATAACGGGTCAAATAAAGGTATTGTGTTATTGTAGTAAGAGATAAACCCTGCCATTGAGAGAAAAGGGAAACCGGACGACTATTAAACTCTTTCTTCAGAACCAGCTGTTTCCATGAACTGGTCGAGAAACACGATCGAGTACTCTCCGGTTCTGAACGCCTTCTGCCGGATCAGGTCCAGGTGCAGATCCACGTTGGTCTTCACGCCGGCTATATCGAACCTTCGCAGGGCAGACACGGCCTTTGTCAGAACGTCGTACCTGTTGTCCGCGGTCACGATCAATTTACCGAGCAGGGAATCGTAATAGGGCAGGACCTCTGCCCCGTCGGAGATCCAGGTATCAAACCTAATCCCGTGGCCACCCGGCAACTGGTTTATTTTGATCCGCCCCGCGGAGGGCATAAAGTTCTTTTCGGGGTCCTCGGCGTTAATCCTGAATTCAATTGCGTGGCCCTTCAGGTCGGAGTAGCGTTCCGGATCCATCTCCTCGCCCTCGGCGATTTTTATCTGTTCTTTAACGAGATTTACCCCGGCTATCTCCTCGGATACCGGGTGTTCAACCTGTATCCGCGCGTTGAGCTCCATGAAGTAGAAATTTTCGTCCCGGTCAACCAGAAATTCCACGGTTCCCAGGCTCCGGTAGTCGAACTCCCGCGCGATGGCGAGAGCGGCTTCTCTCAGCGCGTCCCTCGTCTCGTCGGAAATTCCCGGAGCGGGGGCCTCTTCAATAATTTTCTGGTGTCTGCGCTGGGTCGAGCATTCCCTTTCGCCGACGTGCTGGTAGTTACCGTGCTCGTCCGCCACGACCTGCACTTCCACGTGCTTGGGCTCCTCGAGGTACTTCTCGAGGTAGAGATCTCCCCGGCCAAAGGAGATTTCCGCCTCCTTGCTGCTGGCTTTAAACCCTTCGAGCAACTCTTCTTCGTTCCTGGCAAGTCGCATCCCTCGGCCGCCGCCGCCGAAAGCGGCTTTCAAAATTAGCGGGTAGGTGAGTTCCTCGGCCTTCTCCTTTAACTCGTCCTCGTCGGTAATTGCTTCCTCGGTCCCGGGCAGGGTATTTACCCCTGCCTCATTTGCCGCACGTTTGGACTTCAACTTGTCGCCGGCCCGCTCCAGTATCCTGGAAGACGGCCCAATAAACTTTATATCGTGGCCCTCACAAACTTCCGCAAAGTGATCGTTTTCCGAGAGGAAGCCGTAACCGGGGTGAATTGCGTCGGCTCCGCTGATATCGGCAGCCCCGATAATCGTGGGTACGTTCAGGTAACTCTCCTCCGGCTCCTTCGGCCCGATACAGTAGGCCTCGTCCGCCAGCTTTACGTGGAGCTGGTCCCTGTCCGGTTCGGAGTAGACTGCAACGGTACTCATCCCCAGCTCCCGTGCCGCCTCAATTATCCTGAGAGCTATCTCTCCTCTATTGGCGATCAGAATCTTTTCCAATTTAATTTGCCTCTTTTTCGGGAGCCAGCGTTAAAAGCTTCTGGCCGTATTCGACCGGGTCACCGTTTTCGGCGTGAATTTCAACGATTTTCCCACCGGCATCGGCCTTTACTTCGTTCATCACTTTCATTGCTTCGACGATACAGACGGTATCGCCTTCGCTGACTTCGTCACCGATCTCAACGTAGGGCGGGTCGTCCGGCGAAGGGCTCCTGTAGAAGGTTCCAACTATCGGTGAAGTTACGAAAACGCCCTCTTCTTCAGTCGATTCTTCCTCCCTTTTTTCGGTATCAACTTCTTCCTGTGCCTCGACCCTGTCAGCTTCCTCCTCCTGGGGCTGAACCACCTTCTGGAGCGACGTCTCGTTCTGAACGGGTTTAGCCGAACTTCCGGATTCCTTCTTCAGAGTAACCTCGTAATCGTCCTGACTGACGCTAATTTCGGTCAGACCCGAATCCTCAAAAAGTTCTATAAGGTCCTTCATCTGTTCTAAGTTAAGATCCATTGGTACCATTCCCGATTGAGCAAAGGATACTTAGCCTGAGTTTATCTTTCAACGCGACCGCTATATCTTGCTGCTCATAGTGCTCATAGGGTTCTATCTCCGTTGCAATAATAAATTTCCGAATCTATAATTTTCAATAAGATTAGACGGTAACGACCTGGATTTCAAAAGAGCACTTTCGTTTTACCTGAAATAGAAACACCTTCGAAGAAGGCGTCAATTTAGTTAGCCCGACCGCAAACAACAACAGGGAGGAAGATGAAAAAATACAGCTCCCGACAGACCTGCTTACCGATAATAAATTTACTCTTACTTTTTTGCCTGGTTTTTGTTTTACCAGTTTTCGGCCAATCTGCCAGTATTGAGTACAGGATCGAGGGGCGGCTCGAGGAAGAAAACCACGTCATAAAAGGCAAAGAGCTGATTGAATTTACCAACCCGTTAGAGGAAACTACGGACCAAGTTGTCCTGAAACTGGAAGCCAACCTGCAGAGCGAGCCCAACCCTTACCTGAGCGATATCAACCTGGACGGTTCCTATCCAAGAGGGTTCGACCCCGGCTGGACCAGAATAGAGTCAATTACTGGGGCGAACGGTAACGGGTTAAACTACGAAATGGAAAGCCTGCCCCCGACGAACCAGACCTATTCCCTGGAAGATACCGCGGTCAGGGTTCAGTTGAGCCAGCCGCTCCAGCCCGGGGAGAAAACAAGCATAACGGTAAAATTCTCCACAAAATTTCCGGTAAAGAGCGTGGGAGACGAGGAATTTTTCCGGGACGTTTACTCCTGGCGCTTCGGCTGGAACCCCACCCTTGCTCCCGCCGAATGGTGGAAGGGCTACGACAGGCAGGTATACAGCCAGATAGTTATGCAGGAGGCCGACTACGAGGTGGAATTGAACGTACCGGAGGAATTCGTAGTCGGCGGAAACATCGTATCAAGTTCCGCTTTGAAAAACGAAGAAAAGAGAAAACTGGTAAAGCTTAAACTGCCTTCTGCCCGTTCCTTTCCCCTGGCGATGAGCCGTGATTACCGGGGCTACCGGGAAAACTTTCCGGAGTATTCCGTTAGAGTCCTGCACAGACCGGGTTACGAGGAAGAAGCGCGGCTGCTTGCCTCCTACGCAAACGAAATTCTCAACTACTACTCGGAAAGTTTCGGTAGTTACGGAAGGAAGCAATTGACCTTTGCTCAAAGCCCGAAGAGCGGTTATTTCGGCATGGCGGCGGACGGGCTAATAGTCCTTGGTGACTCCTTCTTTGCGGAGAAGGACCTTGCCCTTTCCACTATCACGAACAGGTTATCGGAGTACTTGATCGCACACGAAATAGCCCACCAGTGGTTTGGGATCGGGGTCGGTGCCGATCTGCACTCCCAGAACTGGATCAGCGAGGCCTTCGCCGAGTTCCTGTCGCTGAATTACTTTCACCACAAGTACCCGGCGGACGAGCCAAACCTGTTCCGGTTCGAACGGAACGGCCTGCTCAGGAATTCGATCGAATCACAGCTCGGCTATACAAACCTGAGGCAACATACCTTCGAGCTGCCTTACATAGTCAACTTTCAGAACGGGTTCGACGAAGCAATCGTAAAACCCAGGCAGGACGTCCAGTACGCCAACGCCACTCAGACCAGGATATACAAGAAGGGTTATATGGTCCTGCGCACCCTGGAGGGTTCAATCGGGGAGAAGGAAATGAACGAGTTCGTGCGCACGGTTTACGAGAAATACGGCAATTCGGTGACGAACGTTTCCCAGCTGGCCCGGGAAGCCAGGGCAATAGCTGGAGATGAGATCCCGGAGAACTTCTTTCAGGAATGGCTTCGTACCTCCGGTTACGTCGACTACGGAATCGGGAATATAGAAACGGCAGAGGCTCCGGGCGGTAAGTACACGAGCAGGGTCACGCTCACGAAAGCCGGATCGCTTGTTGCTCCGGTCGATCTCAGGGTTACCTTTAATTCAGGGGAAACAGTAGAAAAAACGTACGAGTTCGGGTCGGAGACAAAAACGGTCGAGTTCGTGAAAGAGACCAGAGCAACCAAGGCAACGATCGACCCGAACAGCGAGGTAATGGATACGAACCGCTTGAACAACCACTACCCGCGGAAGGTCGAGGTTTCGTTTGGAGAGAATAAATTACCCCTCGATGCCTACTTTATCATGGTTGGTCCGGGCACCATAACGGGCAGAACGCCAAACAGGTACGCCTGGTCGATCGGGCCCGGAATCGCTCAGGGTAGGTTGAACCTGAACAGAAACCTGACGCTGTCCGGAGGGGCCTCAGTAACCGGCCGGAAGATTACCGATCTCAACTTCGGTGGCTGGGTCGGAGCGGATATCGACCTCTGGTCCTCGCCAAAAACCGGTTATGCGGGCAACTACCTGGTCCAGGACAGGTCGCTGAATCTCAGGTTTGAGAGGGTGTCCGGAAAAACGGATCGGGCCTATAACCTGTTCGGAATTGGGGGCAGTATTTCTCGTAACCTGGCGGCCGACCGTCGCCTGGACTTTCAATCGACCTTTTCGCTGAGCGGGGAATCCAAGTTTAGCTTAAACGCCAAAGAAGCGGAGCGGTTGTTTCCGGGTATTTACCTGAACTTCGCCACTGAAGTCGGTTTTAGCCCGGGAGAACTGCCGGACCTGCTCAAGTTCGACCTGCCCGAGTTGAAAAGTTACGGCAGGGTACCCGAAGGGGGGTCCAGCTTCGCGGACTGGAAAAGATATCGCTACCCGGGAAACTATAAACTGTTTTCTCGCCTATCGCTTGGTTTTCCGATTTCCTCGAGCGGAAGATACTTCCTGGGGAGCCTGGCTCTCATAACGGATATCAGACAGAGCTTTTTCCTATCCGCCGGTAATACCTGGGATCAACTGGATGAGGTAGGCGTAGAAAACTTCAAGTACGAAGGCGGTACCGAGGTATCCGTCAGCGGCAAAACCCTTGGCGGCCTGATCCCCTTTGATTTGGCCGTTGGCTATGCTTATCATGGTCAAGATAAAGGAAGGCCTTACTTCAATTTTTCACTTGGTTTTTAGGAGGAGCAATGGAAGTTTCCTATCGCTGGCTTGCCGACTTTTTTGATCTGGAAGTATCAGACGAAGCGGTCGAAAAGTACGCCGAGCGCCTGACTCAGGCGGGAGCAGAGGTTGAAAGCGTTGAAAGGATAGAACCACCTTCAAGCTTAACAGTCGGGAAAGTTGCCGATCTTCGACCCCATCCGGACGCCGACAACCTGTTCCTTGCATTGATCGAGGACGGGCAATCAAAGGTTCCGACGATAACGGGAGCGGACAACCTGGAGACTGGAGTGCTCGTACCGTTGATAAAGGCCCCCGGCAAACTGCCGGACGGAACCGAAATAGAGGCTCAGAGTTTCCGGGGCGAAGAATCACGGGGGATGCTGTGCTCGAAGGAAGAACTCGGCCTCGAGGAGAAGTCTCAGGGTATATGGCTACTTGACGGGTTCGGTTTTTCCGTCGGGGACGAATTGACCGAAGCGCTCGAGTTCGATGATTACCGGTTGAGTTTCGAGATTACCTCAAATCGCCCCGACCTGTTGAGCGTAATCGGTATAGCAAGAGAGCTCTCCGTTCTGACCGGAAAGGAGCTTTCTCCGCCCGAACCCACTTTTGACTCCGACGCTCCGGCACCGGTCGAGATAGAAATCGAGGACCCGGAAGATACCCCGCGTTATACGGCCCGGACCCTTGCCGAGGTGGAAGTTGGACCTTCACCGTTAAGGATTCAGCACAGGCTGGCCAAGGTCGGCCTGAGACCGAAGAACAACGTGGTCGATGCGACGAACTACGCGATGATCGAGCTCGGTCACCCGCTCCACCCGTTCGACCTGGATAGGATAAATGGGGAGACCATAAGGATTCGCCGGGCAAGGGACGGAGAACGCTTAACGACCCTGGACGGGGAGCAACGAGAGCTTGGGCCGGAGAACCTGGTTATAGCGGACAGGGACAACCCGGTAGCTCTTGCCGGAATAATGGGCGGTCAAACCAGCGAAGTGACTTCGTTCAGCAAAAATATCCTCCTGGAAGGTGCCTGCTT
>CAZNVA010000036.1:0-11052 GCA_964576335.1 uncultured Thermotogae bacterium
TAGAAAAAGCGAGGGGGTAAAAATGGCCAAAGGTCAGGGCGAAAATACGGAGATCATAAGGGACCTGGGGAAGATGCCGACCCCGGAAACCGGCTTTCAGGGCGGTTTGAGCTGTGACCCCGAAGAGGTCAGGGTGGGGGAAACCGTTACGGTGAAAGGGGAAAACCTGCCACCGGGAAGTGAGTACGAGCTGCTCTGGCTTTCCCATACGGTTGACTGGGATATAGAGCGGAACGAGGACGGAGTGCTCTGGAAACGATTTCTCGGGTTTGAGTACAGCAAGAAGCAGAAAATGCTTGGTTCGGTACAAACTAACGATGCCGGTGCCTTCACCTTTGATTTTGAGGTACCCGAAGACTATGGCGGAAATCACGACATCTATCTCGTTACCGAGGACGAGAGGATAAACAAGGCCGGGTTGCTGGTGGTACCGAGCTTCGACGTCTCTCCTCTCTCCGGTCCGTTTGGTTCGCCGATAACCATAACCGCGCGGGGACTGCCCATGCCCGTGCCGGAATCGGTTGACAACCCACCGTATCACGTATACTACGATAACAGCTATACTGGACTTATCAGTCCGGTGACGCCGAAGGGGCGAGCGGAGTTCACGATACCGGCGACCGGGGATCCGGGCGAGCACGTGGTGGATATCGAAAGGTGCCAGTTTGGCAACGCCCATTCCTATCGCCAGACGCACATTGGTCTGCTTTCGTTGCCGGGAACTCCGGACCTATCCTGGAACTTCGAACTGACGGAAGGAGAACCGGAACTGCCGAAACCGATAGAAGAGCAGGTTCCGTCCAGGGTGCCAGCGGAGAACGAGGAAATTGCCCCGGCTCCGAATTCTCCCCGGTTGACCACGGACGCCAGGGCGATAAGCGTCGGCGATTCCTTGCATGTAAAGGGCAAGGGCTTTCCGTCCGACAAAGACGTAAAGCTGGTGTGGCCGGAGCTGGAAGGCAGCAACATGCGAGAAGAGGGCTTCAAGGAGAGAGGGGCGGCAAGCGTGGTAGCGCGGACGGACGGTGACGGAAGACTCGAGGCAGAGCTCAGTCCGGCGCCGGAAACCGTCCAGGGGGGACCGCACCCGCTCCACGCAATGATCGATGAAGAAAAAGTTGCGACGACTTCCGCAATCGTGTTGCCGGAGTTCGAGAAATTATCCCCGGAATCCGGACCGGTTGGGACTCAGATTACGATCAATGCCCAGGGCGTTGGCTGGAACGAGGCCTGGAACCAGGTGACGATAGTTTACGACAATTCTTATATTGGTTATGCCTGTGGGGGCGATATACCAGGAATCATCGAGGCGAAGCTTCGGGCAACCGGTAGTCCGGGCTGGCACCTGATAGATATTTACCCGACAGTTCAGAAACAGAGGAACTTTGCCAGAGATGCTTTCGAGATACCCTTTATCTACAGGTTGCCTTTCTTGAACTGGGGTTCCCACCCGCAGGGTTATCACTTTCGCTACGCTTTTAAGGTCGAAGAATAAAAGGGGGAAAACATGGCTTCAGTTTCGAACAGTGACGAGGGAGCCGGTTTGACGCGGAGGGACTTTTTAAGGGTCACCGGGAGTTCGCTTGTCGGTCTGTCTTTTTCCGGCCTGTTGACCGGAGGCGTAAGGGGCGCCGGCGGCAAGACAATTACCCTGGGGGGAATATTTTCGCTCTCCGGACCCAACGCGGCCGTGGGAAGGACGATCAGGAACGGTGCCCGGGTTGGGGTGGAGAAAGTCAATAGTTCCGGAGGGGTCTGGGACGATTTGCAGTTCGAACTAGTGGTGAAGGACGGGGAGACTTCCCAGACGGGTGCATCCGAAGCTGCCCGGGGTCTGGCAGGTCGAGGGAACGTCGACTTCGTGCTTGGGCCGTTGATTGGAACTCATGGCCGCGCGACCCAGCCGATACTCGACGGTGCCGGGATTCCTCAGGTTTTTTTCGGAACGGACGTCGGTTTTACGGATAGACACGATGAATACCCTCTTTCGATTCGTTTTGGCACCCAGACTTCGCTCCAGTTTGCTCCTCCCGTTAAGTACGCGGTGCGAGAGCGGGGGGACGAGAAGCTCTTTTTGCTCGTCCCGAAGAACAACCAGGGCAAGTCAATCAAGAACGTCACGGAATCCTTCCTGGCAGAACTGGAAGGAGGAGAACTCGTGGGGTCGGAGTTTTACCCGCCTTTTAACAGGGACTTCTCTTCGCTCATGGCCAAGGTTCTGAGTTCCGAGGCCGAAGGAGTAGTGATTGGGACCGGGATCCCGGCCGACCTGATTTCCGTCGCCCGGGAGTTCGACCGCCAGGGTCTGGATCCGGAGAGGTTCGGTTACTATACGGGTCAGACGCCCAACGGTTCGGTCGGTTTCAAGAAGCAGGTAGTTGATAAAGGACTTGGCGAGGGCGTAATTTATTCATGGCACTACGAAAAGCGGCGCTACGGGCGAAGTTTCCCGGGCGAGAACCCGCCCGAAGAGGCAGTTGCCATGGAGTCGGCCTACAGGGAAAAATACGGCTCAATCCCCGATTCGGCTCCGTCTGCCAGCTGGGGCTGGGGCAGCGTCCGGATTTTAAAACAGGCCATTGAAGGTCTGGTTGCGAATTACGGCCGGGACCAGGTGCTGGGAGGCCTAAATGAGGGGCTTCCACGAGAGACGATAAATTATCTCCTTCCGGATGACGGTGAGGGTCGCGGTCCGGTTTTCCGAACGCCTTTCGGTAACGCCAGTTTTCTGCCCTGCGGTCAGTTTAACGTGAAACTGGGAGTTGCTACAATAAGGAACGAGAGCCAGTATTTACTGGAAGATAGGGGGTACGGAGTCGAGATCCTCCCTCCCCTTTGCTGATTTAAAGGGTATAGTGGTTGATTTGCCGGACTTTATTACTTTTCTCTTAAACGGACTGCTGCTCGGTGGCTACTACGGTTTGCTTGCTGCCGGGATAGCAATAGTTTTCGGTATTCTGGATATAGGCGACGTGGCTCAGGGCGGTTTGTTCACCCTGGGGGCCTACCTGACCTATTCCGTTACCACGTCGCTCGGAATGAATTATTTTCTCTCTCCCCTGGTCGTAGTCCCGATTACTGCCGTTATAAGCGTGGTTTTTGGTACAGTCGTTTACCGCAGGCTGAAGAATTACGGTATAGCGCCGACGTTTCTCGGTGCGGTAAGTCTGCTCCTCGTGCTTCAGAGCATTATAGCGCTGATCTATGGGGAGAGACCAAAAACCGTGGATTCGCCGCTGGTTCCCGGGACGATAAGGGTGGGTGCGGCTCGGATATTTTCTCATAAGTTGCTGGTTGTCGTTGCTGCCCTTCTGCTTGCACTGGCCGTCTGGTACTTTCTCAAAAACACGCGGACGGGGAAATCCCTTCGAGCCGTTACCGAGAACAGAGAAGCAGCTTCTCTGGTCGGGATCAATCCGGCCCGGGCGACGGTGCTTGCTTTTGCTCTTGCTGGTGGCCTATCCGGATTGGCCGGCTTTCTGACTGCCCCGGTCTATCCAATCACTCCGTTTGTCGGAAGGCTGGCGGTACTGAAGGCCTTCGTTATTTCCCGCCTGGCTCTCGGTTCGATACCCGCAGTTATTGCGATGTCCCTCTTAGTCGGCGTTGCCGAGTCGCTGGCCTCCGGTTACTTTCTCGGCGAACTCAGTAACCTGATCCCCTTCCTGCTCCTCGTCCTGGTGGCGCTGGTACGGCCGGCCACTATCGGGCCAAACGAGAGCTTCCGAACGCGAAATAATTCCAGCTGGAGGATAAGTTTCTCCTTGCCCGGTGGCAAAACGGTGGCCTTTATCGCCGGGGTTGCCGTGCTTGCCGTTCCATTTTTGTTTGACTTACCCGCTTATTTTATTCACCTGGCGATTTCTGCCGGAACGGCGGCCATGGCAGTCACCGGAGTTGACCTGCTTTACGGTTACGTCGGTACGCCAACTCTCGTCCAGGGGGCTTTATTCGGGGTTGGGGGCTACGCTTCGGCCCTGCTGACTGCACGGTACGGCAGTTCCGCCCTTTTTGCCCTCGCTGCTGGAGTGCTTGTCACTCTGGCCGCTGGCGCTTTTCTCGGGGTCCTGGGGGTCAGGACGGGAAAGCACTGGACTTCATTCACCTTCGTGATGACGATAGTTTTTACCATTACCATGACCAACCTCGGCCCGTTAACCGGTGGACCGAGCGGGATACCGGGAGTCCGGACGCTGACGCTTGGTTTGCCGGGGTTCGGACAGCTGGCATTCAACCCCTTTGGCGATACGCGAGGGTTTTACCTGCTGGTTGCAGTTACTCTCGGTTTCGTTCTCCTGCTGAAACACTGGCTCGTCTCATCCTGGTTCGGACGTTCCCTCAAAGCCGTCCGGGAGAACGAAATTCTTGCCGAATCCGTTGGAATACCGACGACTCTATACAAGGTCATGGGTTTCACTGCCGCTGCCGGTTTCGCGGGAGCCGGTGGAGTACTTTACGCCCATTACGTTACCTACATTCATCCGGAACTCTTCAATTTCGTCTCGTCCTTTGAGTTCCTCCTGATGAACCGCCTTGGCGGCCTGGGTACCCTGACCGGACCCCTGGTCGGACCGGCTTTTGTCCTGACTCTTGAAGAGCTGACTCGACCGCTCAGCCCTTATCTCGGCAGAATTTTGATGAGTGTCCTGTTGATCCTGACCCTTCTCTATCTCCCCGGTGGACTCGTCGGGTTCTTGAAGAGGACGGCCGCCAGGATACTCCCCGGATCTTACGTTGAGATCAGGGGAAATGAGGGAGGAGACGACGGTAATGCGCCCGCTTCGAGCGGTGAAGCAGGTGATCATAATGGTTGAATTGCTGGAAACTCGAGAGCTCTGCCGGGAGTTCGGCGGCGTCCGGGCCGTAATTGATCTGAATCTGACCGTCAGCCCGGGCCAGATAGTTGGTCTGATCGGCCCCAACGGTGCCGGCAAGACGACGCTGTTTAACCTGATAAGCGGTTTTCTTTCCCCGACTTCGGGTCGAGTTCTCTTCCGGGGCCGGGACATAACCGAATGGAGCGTGCACAGGCGAGTAAAGGCCGGTATAACGAGGACTTTCCAGGTCAGTAAAGTTTTCCCGAGGCTGACGGTCCGGGAGAACGTCCTCACCGGAACGTATACTTCACGGGGAGCCATAGGTCTGCCCGGGTTAAAGGGATCTCAAAAACTGAAAGGCACCGACCTGGTTCAGTCGGTTGATCGAGTAATGGAGATTGCTCAACTTTCCGGGTTCGAGGATAAGCTGGCGCTGGAACTCTCCTACGGCTACCGCCGCCGGCTCGAACTGGCGATCGGCCTGGCAACGGACCCGGAGCTTTTACTGCTGGACGAACCCTTTAGCGGTACCAGCCCCTTCGACCTGGACGAGCTGGTAAATTTGTTGAAGCAGCTAAACGACCACGGGGTTACCATCCTGGTGGTCGAGCACGATCTCGGCTCGATAGCAAATATAGTGGACAGACTCGTCTACATGGATTCCGGTCGGGTGGTGGTGCCCGGTGAGTGACCTGTTAGAAGTTGAAGGTCTTGAGCTTACCATAGATTACTTTCGAGTACTGGAGGGAGTCGAACTTTCCGTCGAGGAAGAGGAGGTAGTTGCCCTCCTGGGGGAAAACGGTGCCGGCAAGACTATGACCCTTCGTTCGATTGCCGGGCTGGAGGAAGCGAGTTCGGAGAGGTTGGCCCTGGGAGGAAAGGAACTGGGCGACCTCGAGCCGCACTCCCGCGTCGAATTTGGGTTGAGCTATTGTCCCTCCGAAGAAAACGTGTTTCCGGATATGAGCGTCCGAGAAAACCTGGAGACGGGCAAATACCTCTACCCGGAAGAACTGGAAAGCGGAATTGGCAGGGCCTACGAGCTCTTTCCGGCCCTGAAAAAAAGAGAGGGGCAACTCGCGAAGGAGCTGAGCGGGGGAGAACGGAGGATGCTTGCCCTCGGAAAATCGTTGATGACAAATCCGGTGCTTCTTCTGCTGGACGAGTTTTCCCTGGGGCTCTCCCGGGAGATCGTTTTTGATTTCGTCGATCGCGTGCGGACTATCAACCGTTCGGGAGTGGCGATTCTATTCGTGGAACAGAATTTCACCCTTGCCGGTAATCTGGCGGAGAGGGAATATTACATGGTCGAGGGTCGCATGGTCGGCAGGGACGAATTGAGTCCTTGATAACTTTTAGTGACGGGAGGGAAGATGTCTTTTGAAAGCCATGACTTACTCGTAATTGGAGGAGGCGCTGCCGGATTGAGAGCCGCCGCAGCTGCGGGACGAGAGGTCGAGGACGTGGCGGTGGTGTCAAAAACTCACGTGCTTCGCTCTCATTCCGTCGCGGCCCAGGGGGGTATAGCTGCTCCTCTCGGTAACACGCGAGACGGTCGAGACGATAGCTGGGAATCTCACTTTGAAGATACTGTCGAAGGAGGGGATTACCTCGTGGATCGGGATGCCTGCCGGGTACTGACGGAAAATGCCAGGGAAGTGGCACTGGAATTGGAACATAAGGGGGTGCCTTTCAACAGAACCGAGGAGGGAAAACTGGACCAGCGGCCTTTTGCCGGCCACAGTAAGCCCAGGGCTCTCTACGCTGCTGACAGGACGGGACACGCTATTTTATACACGCTCTACGGGGAAAACCTCAAGCTGGGGACTAAATTTTATAACGAGTACTACGTCCTCGACCTGGTGACCGAAGGTGAAACCGTAAAGGGGGTAGTTGCTTACGAGGTGAAGTCAGGGGAACTGGTGATACTGGGCGCGGGAACGGTAATTATCGCCACCGGTGGTTGCAGTCAGGCTTACGAGGTCACTAGTAGCGGCCGGGCAAGCACGGGCGACGGACTCGGCCTGGCGCTGCGCAGCGGAATACCGATAGAGGACATGGAATTCATTCAATTTCACCCGACGGGATTGAAGGATCGGGGGAGTCTGGTGACGGAGGCGGCTCGGGGTGAGGGCGGGTATTTGCTGAACGATGACGGAGACAGGTTCATGAAGAGTTACGAGCCGGAGACACTCGAACTGGCTCCCAGGGACGCGGTAGTCCGCGCCATGCAGAGGGAAATCGATGCCGGTCGGGGTATCGATGGGGAGGACTACCTTTACCTGGATCTGACCCACCTGCCGCGGGAAAAACTCAAGTCGGACCTCCCGACCGTGACGGAGATGGCACGCGACTTCAAGGACGTCAATCCGGCCGAGGAGCCGATTCCGGTGCAACCGACGGCACATTACTGTATGGGAGGAATTCCGACGGATACGAAAGGACGAGTGATAACGGGTGACGCGGGTGGCCTCTGGGAGAACCTGTACGCGGCCGGAGAAGCTGCCTGTGTCAGCGTTCACGGTGCCAACCGGCTCGGAACAAACTCATTGCTGGAAGCAGTTACTTTCGGGAAAAGAGCGGGGGGTGATGCTGCCGCTCGTGCCGGAAATGACGGTAAAGTTATCGATGATTCAACACTGAAGGACGAGTACGAACGGAAGTTGAATCGCCTGCTGGCAAAGGAAGGATCGGTGCGGGTTTCGAAGCTGCGGGACGAGTTAAAATCCTTAATGACGGGGTATTGCGGGGTATTCAGGGAAGAAAGCGAGTTGAAAGAAGCGGTTGAGAGAATCGAGGAGCTGCAGGAAAAATACCGGGACGAGGTCCAGCTTGAGGACAAGGGTAGGCAGTTTAATACCGAACTAAGGTCCGCACTGGAACTCGAAAACATCCTGGAGTATTCCGAAATGATTGCTCGCGCGGCACTGGCCCGGGAGGAGAGCCGAGGAGCACACTACAGGGTTGATTTTCCGGAAACCGACGACGAGAACTGGCTCCGGCACAGCTTTGCGCGGAAGAAGCCCTCGGGGGAGAGAGAAATTAGCTATAGACCGGTCGATAGATCTTCGGTCCGTTGAGACCCCTGTATTTAGTCGGTCCTCGAGGGAGCCGTCGCAAAATTTTGACTGGCTTCGAAGTTAGGCCCTATTTGACAGCTGGTAGCTGGTTTTAAGGAAATTTACCGGAGGTAAATATGGAGACTCCCGTTTTTAAAATCAACAGGTACGATCCCGAGAGCGGGGAGGGTAGCCATTACGAGAAATTCGAACTTTCCTTTAAAGAGGAAGAGCTGGGCGATTTGACTGTTCTGGATTGTCTGAAGCGGATCAAGGACGAAATCGACGGCAGTCTGACCTTCAGGCACTCCTGCGGCCACGGGACCTGTGGTTCCTGTGCGGTACTGATAAACGGGGTAAACCGACTGGCGTGCGAGACGCAGGTAAAGGACCTGATCCGGCCGGATGACAGAGCGGTCGAAGTATCCCCCCTACCCGGGTTTCCGATCGTCAAGGACCTGGTGGTGGACCTTGAGGGTCTCTACGAAAACGACGCAAAGGTAAAGCCCTACCTCATCGGGGGCGAATCCCCACCGGCTGATTCGGAACGGCTGCAGACCCCGAAAGAGCTCGAAGAAATCCAGGAAGCAACCGAATGCATAATGTGTGGAGCCTGTACCGCTTCCTGTCCGACTTACTGGGACAAAAAGAGTTACCTCGGCCCCGCGGCCTTCGTCAGAGGGTATCGCTGGTACTACGACAGCCGGGACGAGGGTGCGAAAGACCACATGGAAGAGCTGGACGATCAGGCCGGAGGTGTCTGGGGCTGCAACAAAGTCTTTAACTGTAACGAAGCCTGTCCGAAGGATATAGACACCGTCGGAATAATCGAGGCCCTGAAGCGGTCCGCGCTCGGTTTTTAACCTGGTAATGCTTGAGAATTATATTACAATTGTTATGAATCAATTCACGCTCTTTCAGATAATTAGATTACTATAAAAATAGGAGGTTTGCTGATCATGAATTCGGAAGAGAAGAAAGTGAACTCTTTTTGGCTCCGAGTTGCGCTGTTCTTTGCCAGGGTTGTTACGGGAGCAAGCATGATCGGACTGGGGCTCAGGTTGTTTGTCGGAGGTGGCTGGGGAGCCTGGAACTCCATAGGAGTCGTGCTGCCGACGACTTACCCCCGGGGACCGATCGGAGATATCTTTTTGAATTTCTGGGGTAACGTTTACGTAATACAGCTATTGATCTGGGCGGCGGTGGCCGTCGGACTTGCTCTGGTTTTTGGCGCGTTTCTGAGACTGGCATCCTACGGGGGAATTCTGATAATGCTGTCCCTTTATCTGGCCGTAATTCCTCCGGCCTCAGTTATATTTAACCAGCACACGATCTACATTCTCGTCCTGGCTATTCTGGCGATATCAAAGGCCGGTGAGATAGCAGGGATCGATAGCTTCATTGCCAGACCGCTCGAGCAGAAGTATCCTGCTCTCAGGTACTTCCTGGGGTAACCGTTAACCCGGGGCGGTCGGTTGATTGGATGTACGTGGCGGTCAAAACGTCTTTGGAAAGGGATTAGTCCGGAACCGATTGCAGGTAGGATAGTTTTAATCCAATCGATCGCCCCAGCCATTCCTCCATTTCTCTTCTTATCCTCCTGCCGAACTCCTCCGGGTAGGAATTTGCCGTAAACTGGATCGAAATCGATTCGATTTTCTCGAAGAATAGTCCGGTTCTCTCCGCCTCGAAAGAGACGATTTTCCCGCCCAGCTGCGATACCCGGTCTCGAGCTATCTCTTCTAACTTAGCGGCTTTCCGAGCTTCCCTTCTCGTCTCCCAGGTTACGAGGGCGAGGAATGTGGCGACTATCAGTAAGAGGACTATTAAAATAAAGAGCCGACTCTTTGTAGTTCTTTCCGCCCCTTCCTGTTCGTACCATTTCCCCGGTTCGTAGCCCTGAAACCAGAGAGTAAACGTTCCGGCGAGGTTGATGCTTATCAGGTTTATTGCGAGCAGTATAGCTGCTCCGGATGCAATCTGGATGTTCGCAATTGATACCCCGATCCCGGTTGCTGCGGCGGGTGGCAGCAAAGCTACAGAAATCATGACCCCAACCAGGGCGGAATTTACACCGGCAGTTAAAGAAAAAGCACCTGCAAGACCGGATCCAAGGGCCACAACTAAACTAAGAAATCCAGGATTTAGTTGATTGGTTATCTGGTTGAGCGATAGTAGTTCGAACTGTTCCGGCAACAATACGCCAAGTGCGATCCTGGTAAAAATAACGCTGCTGGCAATAACCAGAAAAACCCCAAGGGCTTGCCGTTTAATCCCGTCGTAAAACAACTCTTCGTCGTTTATTACCGTTCCAACACAGCTAGACATGGCCGGTCCGATCAACGGCGCGATCACCATCGACCCGACCACGATGGCGGCGTTATCCATCAAGATCCCGGCCGTTGCGATTATCGAGGCCGCCACCAGAAGTAGATAGTAGGTCGGGGAGGGCGGAGCAAGATTCTCGGCGCTCGTCTTTAACTCCTGCCGGGCGAGCTTGCTTTCGTCCGCCTCCTCGGACTCCTCGTAGCGTTCTTTCAGTTTCTCGAATTCCTCCGCCACTATCGCTTCGGCCTTTGTGACGATCGTAAACCCGTTTTTCTCCAGGCCGGCGTCCCTGAGTTCATCCAGTACTTCTTCTACGCCTTCCTTCGGAATGGGAAAAAACAGGACGTCGCTGTACTGCCTCTGAGAGGTTTCGGGGCTGATTACGTAGTCTATCCCTCTTTCCTGCAACAGGTCTATAATTACTTCCTTTTTTCCTTCGGGGATTACGGCCTGGATAAGGCGCATGGTTCAACCTCTTCAATTAGTTACAGGTCTAGTTCCGGGCAACTGGTTTCAACTGTTCAGTAGCGTTTTTCTCCATCCGGGGTAATCTTATTGTAACTTGCGGATTCTTGGTGTCTATTTTGATGGACTGAGAAAACTTCTGCAACTTTATATTTGATTAGAGTCTTAGTCCTTACCATTTTCTTCTGGAAGCAAAAATTTCTTCAGCTTTTGCAATAGCTCCGACGGTTTTTTGACGCCCCGTGCTAACAACCTCATCCAGCTCCGGTTTGTGCCGAGAGCCTGCAGGAACCGAGGGAAGTATACAACCGATAACAAAATACCGAGGAGTAAGACCCCGAGCAGGTAGCTCAGACTGGAGGCGTAATCCCCCCAGGTAAGCA